>JBGTHH010000143.1:0-3768 GCA_041746275.1 Pirellulaceae bacterium
GATCGAGCATCTGTTGGAGCAATTGAACGCGTCGGAAATGAAGTACCCCGGCACAAGCTTAACCCTGACGTACTCCCTGATCGGCGCCACCCAAAACTGAAACAGGGATCAGCTAGTTTCCGCCCAGATCAGGAGTTCTGAGGCTATGCCTCCCGCCAAGATGGACACGGCCACTCCCAGTCGCGCGTTACCGGGATAGCAAAAGAAAGCAATCGGCGCGGCGACCAACATGACATACTGGGCGAAACGTGCGAAGCGGAGCACGTACTGAGTACGAATCCTCGCCAGAAACGAGGTTTCTGTGTCGGCAGACGTGATCTGCTCGGTGACCGGTTTCCACATGCTACTTGAAGGTTGGCGACACGCGCCTCAAAGCTGCGAATAAGCGGTGGGAACGAGATACCACTTGTCGATCTTCGACACCGTATCCACATACTTCTCCATCACCTTCATGCGTAGCCAATCGGGATGAGTCCGAAAGGCGGCCCAATGTTCGTCGTGCGCGGCCATATCGGGAGCCGAGAGCAAGTATGTCAAGTTGGGAACATCATCGCCGATCAGTGTCTCGCCATAGAAAACCGGGGCCATCTTACAGTCACGCATGATCTGAATTTCGCCATCGTTGAACATGGCCACTTTCAGACGAGCTTTGTCGGCGTTGTGGCTCTCATAAGTTCTCAATTCAAACAACCGCGACTGTTTGGCCACGGTTTGCTCCGACAATTCGATGACCGGCATGCCGGAGAACGCCTTCATGAACTTGCTGTTGATCCGCGTATAAGCTGGGTCGTTCAATGGCCGGGCGAAAAAGGCCGCCGCGCGTTGGCCATACTCCGGGTCGGCAGCCAGCTTCGCATTCAGATCTGCAAAGGCTTCGACCGTGGGATAGGGAATCAGCACATAGATCGCGAAATCGGCTTCGTCATCCAAGCGAGTAAACACGCCCACGCGATCGATCGCTTGACGATTCAACGCCGGGACCAACGCATGTTCCAGATAGTCGCTGACGATGTTGCGTTTCTCGGCATTGACCGTGCGATACACGCGTAATTCATAGTACTCCTGACGCGGAGTCTCTTCGGCGGCATGCACTCGGGCGCGCGGGCTCGCCACGACGGCTAGACCCATCGCGAGAAAACCGATCAGTAACGTCCATAACTCAATGCGGATGCTCATAGTTCACCTAGATGGAATGAATCGTCGAGGACTGGGTACGTTTACTCCGCACCGGTCACGCCGATGCAATACAGGAACGCATCCGTGCGCAACAAGAGTTGGTCGCGACTAATGGCGGGGCTGCCATTCAGCATCCCGGTGTCCGTGGCGATCGAATTGAGGGCTAGTTCTTCGTACTTCGTCGCGGCTCTCAGTACGAGCACTCCTTGATCGCGTGTGGTGACATACAGCTTGTCACCGCCGCGCACAATCGACGCGTAGATGCGCGCTCGGGTTGGCAGTCGCTCGCGATAGACAGGCTCGCCCGTAGCGGCGTTCATGCAGACGGCAATGGCCTTGTCACTCGCCCAGTAAAGATGGCCGTCGTAATACACCGGCGATGTCACATTCGCGCCGGTATCCGATTCCCACAACTTGTGTGTGTCGGTCACATCGCCACGACCTCCCAGGCGGATCGCCATGCAGCGATTCTTCCGTCCGCCTAGGCAGTAGATCACGCCTTCGTGGGAAACGGGGACCGGCACGACGTAGTCGTCGATCCCCACACATTCCCACAGTTTTTCCCCGGTGCGCGGCTCGAAACCCAAAACCTTGTTCTCGTGATTGATCACCAACTCCGCTGCGCCATCGGAAGTCTCGGCCACGCAGGGCGTCGACCAGGACCGCTGAATCCCCTCGATCCGCCAAACCTCTTGTCCAGTCTTCTTGTCGAAGGCGAAAACCGTATCGCTTTCGATGCTGGCATTGACGATCAGGAGATTCTCAAACAAGACGGGCGACGATGCCGAACCAAAACCAGCCGTGTTCGTTCCCACTTCGGCTTGCCATAACAACTCGCCGTCCCAGTCATAGGCGACAACTCCCGACACGCCAAACAAAGCGTAGACCGCCTGGCCATCGGTCACGGGTGTATTGCTCGCGAAGCCATGGTCCACAACTCGGTTGGTCACCTCCTGAGTCTGTTGGCTGCCAGCGATCGAGCGATCCCAGAGCAACTTGCCCGTCGAACGATCGATGCACAGCACGTGCAAACGCAGGTCGGATTTTTCTCCGGGTTGCTCGTCCGACATACCGTATCCGGTGAATGCCGTCAGGAAGACGCGGTCTGCGAATACGATAGGACTCGACGCGCCGCGACCGGGGAGCGGCGTCTTCCACGCAATGTTCTCCTCGGCGCTCCAGCGCAGCGGCGTCGCGGCCCCGGCGGCCGTGGCATTGCCCGATGGACCACGAAACTGAGGCCAATCGGTGGATCGTGCGGGAGAAACCAGCAGTGTCAACAAACAACACCAGACAGCGGCGCGTATCAACATCAGGAAGGCTCCAGGCGAGGCGTGTGGTGAGGGTGGTGCGAGCGGGAGCTTCGATTATTAGCCGTCAGCGTTGGCATGTCTACGGGAGCGGGCACATTCAAACTTCGCGAACCAAGTACTTGTCCAACAAAGTTTGAAGCGAAAAACAGTATTTGGCCGACCGCTGCTCATCCTGCACGGTGGGATTCAAGGCGACGGCGGCGACCTCGTCGATCAGCCCCGTCAGGAAGATGCGTGCTTCGTCGACATTTTCCAAGCGGCATAGCTCGCCCGACTCCCGCGCTCCCAATAGATACGCCCGCGCGTGCTCTTCGCCTGTAAACAGACCCAAGGCCGTTAATGCCTCCCCCGTCTGGCTCGTCGCGTCGATCGACACAAACCCAGACGTTTGAGCGATCGCAAAGACGGGATAGTTCCAGGGAGAATAATCCGCCGTCAGATGCTCTTCCAGTAATTCGCGGATCGACACACGCCAGCGCGGGTCAATGCGCTCACCCGTGGGACAGGGGTCAAAGACGACTTCGGTGACCGGGGCGCGCACACTCCGAAGCAACCAGCCGAGTTCGCGATCGTTGAACAACATGCGTGGCGTGTCCGGGAGGTTGAACTGCGCCATGAACTCGAGCGCCACCTCGGAATCCGTGTAAATCACGAGCATCTGCGCGGGTTCGTCATCGGAAGATGAATCGACCATCGACGCATAACCTCCGCCGTGTGGGATCACATAGACGGGGTACTCCCAATATCGACTCATCGCGTACTTGCTCCGCTCGGTATGTGCCTACGAAAGTCGACGCGTTTTTGTGAAGCTTCGCTCAACGCGGTCCCGGTGCCAGGAGGCGTACTGCGTCCCGATTTTCGCCCGGCGTGATGCCGCGGTAATCCGCCTCTTTCGCCACGATCCGTTCCCCAGTCTCGCGGTCGAAGGAATCTCGCGAGAGTTGCTCGGGAACACTATCTCCCGTCTCGTCCATCCATTGATCCAAGAGCTGACTAAGCCGCTGCTTGACTTCGGCAAAGTTCGCGTCCGCCGCTAAATTGTGCAACTGATGCGGGTCCTGTGCGGTTTGATAGAGCTCTTCGACCGGTCGCGGAGCGAGAAACACATCGGCTTGAGCCTCGTCGAGTTGACCTTGCTCACGCAACGTTCGCAAACGTTGATGCGACACGCTTTTGACCGCATCCGCCGGCCCTTGCCACGGTAGCGCTGGTCGATGATTTCGAATGTACAAGAAGCCTTCGGCACGCACGCTGCGACCATGAGCCTCGTAGTCATGCC
>JBGTHH010000144.1:0-2759 GCA_041746275.1 Pirellulaceae bacterium
TTGGCCATCATCTCGGCGGCCGTCGTGATTTTGACCGCCGGTTATATTCTGTGGGCCGTGCAGCGGGTTTACTTGGGAGCCGAATACAAGGGTCCGCATCCTGAGGCGTTAGTGCCTTCGACGCTACGCGAAAACGCCATCGCCACGGTCCTGTTTGTGTTGGCCATCTTGTTTGGCGTGTTTCCCTACCACACGTTATTGCGTTACATGGACAAGACCGTCGCGGCCCAAGCCACGACGCTTTCGAATTGGTCACAACGAAACGAGCCAGACGCTGAGCCTGAAGACATCTTGGGTTCGGCACGACATCCACGCGTCAACGACACGGCGCGACTTTCACACGTGTCGACTCCACGCCCACCATTCATCACCGAGGCACCCGCCTTGGTGGTCGTGAGTAATCTCGATTCAACCTCTGACAACAAACAACAATTACCGTGAATTTGCACGAACTCGTCAGCGAACTGATCATCAATACCAAGGGCTCGGCCTCGGCGGGTTTGTTTTCGCTCCCGTCGGCCGACTCCAGCTTGGGAGTGTTTCTTCCCGAGTTGTGTCTGTGCGCGACGATCTTATTGATGTTGACGATTCGGATTTTCAACGCGGGTCGCAGGGTCGATCTGTTTTGGATCATGCTGCTCGGTACGGGGGTAGCGCTTTTAGCCGCGGCACCTTGGAAACACTTGGGTAGCTTTGGCCCTCAGCCCGGTGCCATCGATTACGTCAGTCGCATGGAAATCTTTACCGGGATGCTCGTTTACGATCCGTTCTCGGTGTATGTGCGAAGCATCTTGCTGGCGTTTGCCTTTCTGTTCGCGATCTTTACCAAGTTGTCCGGCATTCCCGACAAGGAAGATGGAGCCGACATCTATGCCCTCGTGCTGGGTTCGACGCTCGGCATGTGTTTGATGGCGTCCGCCAATCATCTCCTCATGGTGTTTTTGGCGGTGGAGATGGCCAGTGTGCCTTCCTACGTGCTGGCGGGCATGCTGAAGGGAAGGCGAGTGGGAAGTGAAGCCGCGCTCAAGTACGCGGTCTTCGGAGCCGGTGCCGCTGGCGTGATGTTGTACGGGATTAGCCTGGTGGCCGGGCTCATGAATACCGCCCACTTGCCCACGATGGCGTCTCAGTTGGCCGAACGGCTGCCCGCGATGCCTGCGGGAGAGATCATGGTGTTGGCCTTGGGTGGGCTCATGATTATGGTCGGCTTGGCGTTCAAGCTTTCCGCAGTTCCATTTCACTTCTGGGCTCCTGACGTTTTCGAGGGAGCTTGTGCCGAAGTGAACGCGTTCCTCAGTATTGCGTCCAAGGCAGCGGCGCTGGCACTGTTGGTTCGAGTTGCCATTGGCTTTGGCGCGATCCCACCCACCGGGATCGAACCGGGCATTCGTTCGTTGGCATACAACAACTCAACGCCACACGTAAATGTGGCTCAAGCACCCTCGGGATTATTCGCTCTTGCGGATCAAGAGCCGGTCGACGCTCACGCGGCCTCGCATTCGGCTCCAGACGAGACCAGCACCATTGACGGCTTGGCTGGCTCGCGCACTTTCATGGCCAAGCTAATCGCCTTCCTGGCGGTGATTACTTGCACGTTCGGCAACCTGGCCGCCTACGGTCAAACCAATATCAAACGACTGTTGGCGTACTCCACGATTGCTCACGCCGGTTACATGATGATGGCCGTACCGGCGATGCTGGTGATGGCTGGCGACGCACCGTTACGCGCGCAGGGGGCCATCGCGGCGTTGGCTATCTATTTGGCGACATATCTGTTCATGAATCTCGGGGCATTCGCGATTATCGCCTTCCTCCGTAATGCCATCCATAGTGAAGAGATTGCGGACTATGCGGGCTTGATCCGACGTTGCCCCATCACCGTGATTTGTTTCGCCATCATTCTGTTCAGCCTCGTCGGCCTGCCACCGTTGGCGGGCTTCATTGGCAAGTTCGCGATCTTCGCGTCGCTTGTGGAAGGTTATCAGTCCAGCGTGGCCTCGGGTCATCCGGCCAGTTTTCTCATGGTTTTGTTGGTTGTCGGTGGCATGAATACCGCGATCAGCTTGTTCTATTATCTCCGCGTCGTGAAGGTGATGACGATGGAAGCGGAGCCGACAGATCGACGTCCTTTCTCCTATCCCGAGGTCTCGCTGCAGGGGGCCTTTGTGTGTTTACTCACGGTTCCGACACTCCTATTGATCGTCAACTGGAATGTGCTCAGCGAGTGGGCACAGGCGGCGACGCGATTTCTATTGGCTGCCTAGTTCAGTGATACTTATGAATCCCGTGAATACCAACGCCCTGCTCAATCAATTGATCGCGATGCACAATCGCTCGTTGCCGGCCTACCTCCGCTACGCCGCACCGGCTTGGCAGGCGGGTGATGAAGCCGCACGGGAAGTCCTGCGTTTGGTGGCGGAAGACCAACGCGATACCGCCGAGCGACTGGCGGCCCTCGTGACCGAGAATGGCTACTTTGTCGATAACGGCGAGTTCCCGATGTATTACACGGGATATCACGACTTGTCGTTCGACTTCTTGCTGAAGCAGATCATCAAGGAGCAAAAGGAAGACATCAAGGTCATGGAACAAATCGTTGACCGCTTGAACCTGGTGCCCATGGCGAAGTCCCTGGCGGAAGAAGCGCTGGGTGCATCCAAGGGGCACTTGGAGTCGCTCCAGGAAATTGGGCGAGCTCCCTTAACGGTGCATTGATTACCGTGCCGACTTCCGCGACGGGGCAAGTCTGTCATGCGGCT
>JBGTHH010000145.1:0-2579 GCA_041746275.1 Pirellulaceae bacterium
GGCGCGCGGCCGCGACTGGGACAAGATGACCGAGGACGATCGCGAAGAGTTCATCGACGACCTGATGCACGTGGATCGCCGATGCGGCCCCTAGCGGTGTTCGACACAACCAACTATCTTTGATTCTTAGCCGATTCTTTGGAGGACGAGATATCTGAATTATCCGTGGAAGAGCGGCGTCAAGTGCGCTGTGGATCTCGGCATTGTCAGCGGTCAATACGTGCATGTTGTCAAGCAAGGCAAAGCGACGATCGAAGTCGCCAACACGAGACCGTTTCATAATCCGCTTCGCTCGCTCGACACGAAGCTCGACGGCAGCATTTCACTGGTCGAGGCACTGATCGAGTTGGTCGAGGGTGTCGCCAATTCCAGAAGGTAAGCGAGCGGGAACCTCGCTCACGGCTCCGCCGTTGCGGAGGAGAGGCGGAGCCTCGAAGACAGTGCGTTCCCAGGCGAAGCCGGGGAACGAGAATGAGCCACGTAAACCAGGGCATACGTTTGACTTCCTGATGCGCGGGGAGCATAATCGAGGCCAATTCGTCCGTGCGGAGAATGCAGGTGCGTGAGTTGCCACTTTCCCAAGTGGTCGGTTGCCGGTTGTCCGCAGATCGGTCTAAACATAGATCAAACTCTCGCTCAATCCGCATTGGGTGGCTGACCGGCCGTCACCTTGACTTCGATGCAACTTCATAGCCACTCCGATAGCCGTAGCAACGCAGAAGCAACGTCTCATTCGCTGCTCGAATTGGTTCGATCGCGCGATGAAAATGCGTGGCGCTGCATGACGGAGTTGTACGGGCCGCTGATCTATCATTGGTGCCGACGAGCTGGACTGCGGGCGGAAGATGCCGCCGACCTGTTGCAAGACGTGTTTCAATCCGTCTTGATGCATATCGAGGCGTTCGAGAAAACCGAAGCAAGCGGCTCGTTTCGCGGCTGGCTGTGGACGATCACCCGCAATAGGGTTCGCGATCATTTCAAGCTTCAGGCGGGCAAAGCCGAGGCCGCCGGCGGGACCGACGCGCATCTGCGGTTGTTGGAGGTTCCTGACGAAGAACCTGGCGACGCTGCTGATTCGGCCGTAACGGCAACGGGCGGCTTGACGTATCGTGCCCTCCATCTCGTCCGGGATGAAGTCAAACAGACAACGTGGTTGGCGTTTTGGCGTTCGACGATCGACGAAGTGGCTCCCGCCGCGGTGGCGGACGAGCTTGGCATCTCGATCGAATCTGTGTGGCAAGCAAAGTCGCGAGTGTTAAGACGCCTGCGGGAGTTGCTTGAGTAGTTCGAGTAAGGGCCTGTGAAGTTTATTGGAAACTTTGCACAGCGTGTCAGGCTCAATCGTTTTAGTATTCAGCCAGTTCGTCTGTGAGTGCTTGTACCCGCAAACGGATGGTGGGAGATGTGTATGCCGGTCACTCAATGCCTTCAACAAGAACAGCTTTCCGACTATTTGATCGGAAGAATCGACGAAGCGTCTGCCGACGCGGTCGATTCGCACGTCGCCACGTGTTCCGCCTGTCAAACGGTCTTGGCCGCCTGTCACGCACAGCAAGACACCCTCGTCGCGACACTCCAGCAAGAATTGGGCGAGGGGGAATTCGATCACGAGCCCCAACTTCGGCGGGCGCTCGAGGGTGTCAGCAACTTGTGGCTCGGGGCCTTCGCCATCCGGGGGAAGGTTTCGCGAGACGATATCGCGACACAGGAAGCGACCGATTTTTGTGGAACTCAACTCGGACAGTATCGCTTGCAAGAATTGCTTGGCGAAGGCGGCATGGGTAGGGTCTATAAAGCGGAACACATGCGGCTCGAGATGATCGTCGCCGTCAAGGTGTTGTCCGAACGACTCGTCAACGACCCGCAAGCCGTGGCCCGGTTCGACCGTGAAATTAAGGCCGTGGGCAAGGTCGGCCATCCGAACATCGTCCGCGCCACCGATGCGGGCGAAGCCAACGGCCGGCATTATCTCGCGATGGAGTATGTCGAGGGCCACGATCTGAACCAGCTTCTCCGCACGCACGGACCGTTGCGCGTCAGCGATGCCTGTGAGGTCATCCGCCAGGCGGCGATCGGGATTCACCACGTGCATGAACTGGGCCTGATCCATCGCGATCTGAAGCCGTCGAACCTGATGATTACGCGCGAAGGTCAAGTCAAAGTGCTGGACCTGGGTCTGGCGCGATTGCACTCCGTCGCCAACGCGGACGAGTTGACGAACGACTTTCAAGTGATGGGCACGGCTGACTTCATGGCCCCCGAGCAGGCTTTGAAGGCGAGCGGAGTCGACAGACGCGCCGACATTTACAGTCTTGGTTGCACGTTGTACGCGCTGCTGTGCGGCAAGCCGCCGTTTTCAGAGCCCCGGCACAACGCGCCGCTCAGGAAGTTGATGGCCCACGATCAGGAACCGCCAATCGCCGCGCGTCTGAGACGACACGAGATTCCGCTCGAATTATCGGCGAGCATTGATCGGATGCTGGCGAAATCGCCGGATGCACGGTTCGCTTCGGCGGCGGAATTGGCCGACGCGCTGTCTCCGTTTGTCGCGGACGCCGACTTGGCCGCGCTGGCCGCAC
>JBGTHH010000146.1:0-3291 GCA_041746275.1 Pirellulaceae bacterium
CCGCACATCACCGTTGGGTAGCAACAACCCCAGACGCCCCGAGTTGTCCGTCGAGTCGGTGATTTCCGTGACGGTATCCGCTTGTCGTATCTCGCGGACGATATGCCGCAGGGTGGCATGCGCCGCTTCGATGCGTGTGTAATCGGCCTCGTGAGCCTCCCACGCGGTGCGTGCCGTGCGCAGCACCACGGAGATCGTGGCCATCACCAGGGCGAGCATGGAGCTGGCAATGATCAGTTCCAATAACGTCATTCCACGTCGGGGGCGATTACGGACCATGAGCTTCCTGCTGGTAGGAGACATTGTGGGCGAGTTTCGAGCTAAAGACGGCGCGAGCCTCACCGGCGTTCCAGCTCTGGTCACCATTGAGATCCTCCCAGGCCAGCGACGTGATCCGCATCAGGCCGGCTCCGATGCCTTCGTCTACCTTGTCCACCTGAAAACGCAAACCGGCATAGCCGGGAATGGTGCCGGATTCGCCTGTGGTGTCCCACGTGGCCGCTGTGCGCACGAGATGTTCTTCGAGCTTGCTGGCGCTGAAGGTGGCCAAAAGATTGGCCGTCTCGGTTTGTCGACCAACCCGCAGGCTGTCGCGCATCATGCGCAGCGCGGGCACTAGCGTAATGGCGATAATCGTCGTCGCGCCCACGAGCTCCAGTAATGTCTGCCCCGCGCGGCGCGGCGTTGCATGGCAACCCCGGCGGATTGGTGTTTGGCGGTTTTGGTTCATGAGTTCGGTCTCGGCGAGCGTGTCCTGGTGCGTGCTGAGGCGACCTGCGCTCCAACAGCGCTATCCGCTCAAACTTAGCTCGCGATTCAGCGCTCGCGCCGCCACCGTAGCATCAACGCGTTAAGGCGTGGTTTCCTGCACCAGGACGGCACCGTTGATCGGAATGACGGTCAGCAGCCACACGCGATGATCGCCGCTCAGATTGATTGAGTAAGCGTCCAACGCCTGCCCCTCGAAGGTAAACTCCATGACGGTATGCGATACGGCGATCGTCACATCGCCGCTGAGTGCGTGAGGTCCATCGACCAGCGTGTCGACGCCATTCAAACGCCGCATGATCTGATAGCTACTCGCCGCTGCGGCGTTGAACAGGACGAAGTGATTGTCGCCTGTCTTAATGGCGGCTCGTTGGGCGTGCAGCAAAGCGACAGAGAGGAGCCTCGCTTGGCCTTGCGAGCCAAAATCACCCAACACGGATCGGCCTAACCGCGACATGCCGACGGCGGCGAGAACGCCGACGACAGTAATGACGGCGAGGAGTTCCAGGAGGGTCACTCCTCGCCGTTCACTTACTTGGATGTGCATGATTGGACGTTCCCAGGTGAGAAGCCTGCGATCCCCGGTTCACCCAACCCGACGTTACGGAGTCACGCGATTGATGGTGGTGTTCATGGTATACGCGGCTCCGGTCACCGGATTGATCGGCAAACCATCCGGAAAGTAGTTGCTCGTCGCCAACTCAGCCATGTTGGCCGCGGGGAACGTGCCCGTGTTGAAGTAGTACCGCTCGATCGCCGAATTGAGCTCCGCGACGTTTTGTGCATGGGCGTTGGCTTTCGCGGTGCCCGCCGAAATGGAGATGCGCGGGATCACGACTACGGCGATGATGCCGAGGATCGTGACCACGGCCAGCAACTCGAGCAGTGAGAAGCCGAAACTGCGACGACGACGATTGTTGTTCTTGCGAACCTTCATGAATTCTTCCTTTCGTAACGAAATCCCAGGGGACATGTTGGCAGACTTTCAGGGTGATTGTGGTGCTACCCACCAACCGACCGAAGTACTCAAACATAGGTCATAAGTAAGTGGACGGTCGAAAAACCGGCTCGCGTTTTTCCTCGATGGTCAGTTCAGTAAATCGCTATGCGCATGTCCTACGACCCGTCCTGTCACCGCGTCGATTTCGTAGGCGCTTCCGTCCACGGGGCAGGTGACGGAGCCCTGGGGAAAGTAGCCAGGGTCGCTCTGAATGTCGCTTAGATTACTGGCCGGCCAGATACCCTTGTGACGGAACCAGAGCTCGGCTTGAAGCTCGATATTCCGTTGGTTAACCAGGCAACTGTTGGCTTTGGCCTTCCCGGCACTTCCCCCGAACCGGGGCAACGCGATTGCCGCGACGATTCCCAACACGACAATTACCAAGAGGACTTCCAGCAGGCTGAGTCCCCGTGATGGTGTCGCTAAGAATTTGCCTCGTGTCGTGGTCATTGTTCTCTCCTTCTGGCAAGTTGCCGACTTAGGCATCTAGCCCATGGCACTAATCATGTCGAACATGGGCAGGTAAATCGCTAGCACCATGCCACCAATCGCGATGGCGAGACCGACGGTCATGGTTGGCTCGATCGCCCCCAGCATGAGATTGGTATAGGCTTCGACCTCGCGTCGCAAATGCGCCCGGATGTGAACTGTCGTCTTGGAGAGCGTTCCCGTCTTTTCCCCCACGACGACCAATTGTCGCACTACCGGTGGGAACAGATGCTCGTGACGCGCCAGCTCGTCGCTGAATCGTTCACCGCGAGTGAGCGCTGCATGCATCTCCTCAATGCTCTGCCGAATGGCGCGATTGCCGACTCCCTTGGCACACGACTCCAACGCTTCCACCACGGTAAAGCCCGAATCCATGAGGTTGCCCAGCACCTCCATGAATTGCAGCACCGAAATGTTCTTGAACCACTGGCCGAGCATAGGCAATCGCAACAGCCAACCGTCCATCCATAACCGACCCGCGGGCTGTCGCCGGATACCGACCAGCGTGACGATGCTGGCCACGATGGCCAGCAGTCCGATCCAACCATAGGCCGTGCCCAGTCGTCCCACTTCGATCAGAAGGCGCGTGATTCCCGGCAACACGGCCTTCGATTCGGCATACACTTTCTCGAACGTGGGAATCACGTACAGCAACATGAATGTGAGAGCGCCCGTGCCCGCCGTGACGAGGATCACCGGATAGCTCAACTTCTTGATGATGTGGCCTTTCAAGTTGTCGGCGTGTTCAAGCTGATGCATGATCCGGCCCAGCGTGGCGGGAATGGTGCCGCTGCGCTCGCCGATTTTGATCTGGCTCACCATCAATTCGTCAAAGGCCACGGGGTAGCACCTCAGCGCCTGACTAAACGCCTCGCCGTTCTCGACCCGCGTCTTAATGTCGTCGAGCATGGCCGAGTGCTTCTGCAAGGATTTCTCGTTGACTAAAGTTTCCAAGGACCGGGGGAGCGAGAGCCCGTTCTCCACCAGGATGGCCAAGTTGCGCAGAATAAAGATCAGATCGCGCTTCTTAACCT
>JBGTHH010000147.1:0-2169 GCA_041746275.1 Pirellulaceae bacterium
TCCCGATTCTTTCGAACGTGCTGGTGTCTTCGTACATGGCCTTCCACAGGCGGAGTTTGGCGAGCCGGGCTTCAAGCCCACTTAGCTGCCAAGGTGTTCCGTAAACGCGTTTACTGCCTCCCGACATGGCTTGAAGGATGACTTGAGCCAGGACCGCGTGTTTCGTGCGCAGTGACACTCCGGTCACGACAACGTGTGAGGTCGCATATCTTCCGGCTATCAAGGGCAAACGCTGGGGCCGGTAGCAGCCTGTGGACTCTTGGGTGTCGCGGCAGATGAGCGGGCGTGGCGGAGACAGCACAATGTTCCCAAGCGTCTTCCATCTCGACTTTTCCTTGCGGTCCAGACGCACACATTCGGGACAAGTTTTGAACAACAACGCCCCAAATTGCGGATAGAGTTTGCCTTGTACGCGATTGCAAGCGCGACAAAACACATAAGGTTCGCTCATCGAGTTGTGGCAGATGGGACAGAAGAACGAACGTCGCAACATTCTGCCAACGACACGCTCCAACAACCACATTGCCTGAAAAACAGGAAGTAGTAACAGTCGCAACGGCATTTGCAGTAAATCGATCGGTGCCAGCAGCACAAATCCCACGAACAGAATTCCACCTTGCGACCACTCAGGTGCCTTGTCCGCCCACCGAATGCAGCGGTAAAACAGCGACCAGCGCGGCGGTCCGGGATCTCGCAGCCCCACATAGTTTCCGTCAAAGGCATCCGAAATGCGTCCGTCCCATAACGCGTCGCCTTGCTCTTTGATCTTCCGCAACACTGCTTGTTCATCAACATCGTCGCTTATATCAACACGTGTCATAGCGGTACCAGATACATAGCATGATAAGGCACTACCGCATCGTGCGTAGCGCCCAAAACAACGGATGCTCAACCCCCATCGGGGCCGGCATTTTTAAGATACGTTCTCCAGCCGGTGATTCTCCCAAGGCGCTTACGGCAAAGAACGCGACTTGCTCAAAATTCAATTCCGCCATATTGACAAGATTATCAAACCCCTTCTCTCGAACCCAAGTCGACACGGCATGGCTAGTTCGTCGGACGGTTGATTGCGACGCCGAATTCCACTTGTGCCAGAACTGCGCGCCCTCTCCATATCCTGGCACTAGATAGGAAGTATCGTAGGCGGCGAAGACATCCGGGAAGATCGAAACGTCCGCCTTGTTAATCGCGAGAGCGAGTGGGAGCGGGAGCGGCTTCTCCTTGCCAACGGACAGGGTACTTCGCAACTCGTTGATGATTGCGTTGAGCCCTTCCGCGGCCACATCCTGATGCGTCTGAGGGTCGACCAGGTAAATCAGGCCGGAGGCATGTGCCAGATAACGCAAGTATCTCGCATTCTGCAACTCCTCGATAAGTTCCCCACCGTGGTCATATAGAATCAGATTCGTGATGGGGTTGCGGCCAAACCGCCGGGCCGGACGTAGCAGACGGACGATGATCGGCTTGAACTCACCCCGCTTCTGCTTCTCGACTTGCGTAAACTCAGGAACCAACCTGTCGCGGATGATCGTATTGTGAAACTCGCCATATTCACCGAAGCTGCGATCGTTCTCAAACATCGCGACGACAAAGGGCTCCTTCTCGTGTGTCAAGTTGGCCCGCAACTGGTGCAAGAGACTCCACTGGTAAACCGTCTTGCCGCTGCCAGAGCAGCCACTGACCGCGACAATGCGCTGCCGCGCACGACCGACATAGTGAGGCAAGTCCTGACTGCAATTCGGGCAGACGCGAAAGGTGGAAACGCGATGGTCATCGGGACAGATCGCGCTGCGGGGAAGTCCGGGAAGCAGCCGTTGGGAATCAAACAGTCGGGGCGAGGAGTGAAAAGCACACTTGAACTTCACTCGCCGCGGCTTGAATCGCGCGAAACATTGGTAACAAGTGATCAACGCCATGAGACTATCCTGCCAATTCTTGGCCGCCGTCCAGCGAGTACGTTTGTGCAAACGCGTAACACCACTTCTAAGCCGATACTTCCGCTTGCCTTTCTTGACCTTCCGCTCGCGCGCGGGACTTCGACACTCGTAACCTGCTCCGCAGGTGACTCGCAGCTAGGACCGCTGTCGCCTCACTAATCCCGCGCCGCCGAAGTGTTGATTCAAAGTTGTCACACAGCGCCGCGAATTCGGACTTGACGCTGAGGTCGCG
>JBGTHH010000148.1:0-1877 GCA_041746275.1 Pirellulaceae bacterium
AACGCTACGATTGCTTAACATCGACCTCGGAAAGTCATTGACCGACCGCACCGGCGAACTTCAACAAAACATCAAACAGGTAAAGCTGCTGACCGAAGCCGTGTCACACCTCGGCGAAGGCGTGCTGATCACCAGCGACAAACTGGATTGGCCGGGGCCGCACATCGTCTTCGTCAACGACGCTATGTGCCAAATCACCGGCTATACGTCAGAAGAACTGATCGGTCAGTCGCCGCGCGTTCTGCAGCGTGACGATTCGAACCGCGAGACGTTGGATCGGATCAAGGCGGAACTGTCCGCCGGCCGCTCGGTGCTTGCCGAGGTAATCAACTACCGCAAAGACGGCACGCCATACGACGCCGAACTGTTTATCACGCCCATGCACAATGCCGAAGGCCGCCGCACGAACTTTGTCTCTGTCCACCGCGACATTACGGAGCAGAAACGAGCCCAAGAAGCTCTGCGCCGCGAGCACGAATTGAGCGAAGTGATCATCGCTTCATCACAGCACATCATCTTGCTACTCGACACCGAAGGCCGGATTTTGCGGTTCAATACGCACATGGAAGAATTGGCCGGCTACCGGCTTGCCGAAGTCCAGAGTCGCGACTGGTTCGACACATTTGTTCCGGAACGCGATCGGGAACGAGTAGCCGCACTGTTCGGACGGGCGCTCGGCGGCGAACGTACCCGGGGCAACGTGAACGCGATCGTTACAAAGGACGGTCGGGAAATTGAAATCGAATGGTATGATGCACCGTTGACGTGCGCCGAGGGCAAACGTATTGGCGTGCTCTGCACCGGCCAGGACATTACCGAGCGGAAGCGGGCTCAGGAATCATTGCGCGACCGCGAAGAGCGGATGCGGGCGATCCTCAATACGGCGGCCGACGCCATCATTACCATCGACCGGCGCGGCATCATCATCGCGGTCAATCTCGCCACCGAAAAAATGTTCGGCTACACCCAGGGCGAACTCGTCGGCCAAAACGTCAAGATCCTAATGCCACCCCCGTACCACGACGAGCATGACGGCTACATCCAGCGTTATCTGGAAACCGCTGAAGCCCGCATCATTGGAACCGGCCGCGAAGTGGTGGGCCGCCGCAAGGATGGCAGCTCATTTCCCATCGGACTCGCCGTCAGCGAAGTCGGCCACCTGGGCCTCTTCACTGGCGTCATCCGCGACATCAGCGAGCGCCACAATCTGCAGCGGGATGTGCTGCGGATCGCCGAAGACGAATAACGTCGCATTGGCCAGGACCTGCACGACGGCGCGCAACAGGAACTTGCCGGCTCGGGAATGTTGGCGCAAACGTTGATCAGCATTCTCACACAAGAATCCGGCAATCGGCCGCAGGCTTCTGTCGATAAATGTTGCGAACTTGCCAAAAGAATCTTGGCCGGACTCACGCGAGCACATCAAGAGGTGCAGAGCGTTTCAAGAGGACTAATTCCTATCAGGCTTGATCCCGCGGGATTGATGGACGCCCTCCGCGAACTAGCGTCACGGACGGACGAAGTGCCTGGCGTCACCTGTGCCTTCAAATGTGAGCAGCCTGTTGAAGTTGCCGAGAGCTTTACCGCCACGCATCTCTATCGGATTGCCCAAGAGGCGATAACAAATGCCTTGAAACATGCCCAGCCCGAGCACATTCTGATCGCCCTGGAATCCGACAATGGGCATCTGACCCTCCAGGTCGCGGATGACGGGACCGGTTTTATTTCGAGCAAAAAGAGCGAGGGTATGGGCTTGAAAACCATGCACTACCGTGCCAGTCTGATTGGAGCCAACTTGGCGATCAGCCCCATCGACACCGGTGGGACGCTGGTAACCTGCAAGGTTTTCGGGGGGGGGGGGGGGTAAGCAACGATGA
>JBGTHH010000149.1:0-3367 GCA_041746275.1 Pirellulaceae bacterium
TCGAGACGCTACTTCCCGCGTGACCGGTCATGAACAAGTCGTATTCACTCTCGTGCGGATTGGGATAACCCATCAACCCGCCTTTGGTGCGGATCGTGCTGAACTCGTGATAGCGACCGGTGACCAGCTTGTGCGGATAGATCTGATGTCCGGTGTCCCAAATCAAGCGGTCGTGACGAAAGTCAAACACGCTGTGCAGGGCAAGACATAATTCAACCACACCCAGATTCGACGCGAAGTGGGCGCTGCGGGCGCTGAGCAAATTGCAGAGCACTTCGCGAATCTCGCTTCCCAATTCTTGCAATTGGGCGACCGACATCCGCTGAAGATCGAGGGCCGATTCCAGCTTGGAGAGTTGCTGATGCATGGTCTAGTGATTCCTTTCCACAACATATCGCGCGAGTGTTTCCAACTGACTCGCGTTTGAACCAAACATCGCCACGGCTTCACAAGCCTCGTCGATTAATTGCCGGGCGCGTCGCTCACTCTCCTCGACTCCCAACAAGGCGGGAAACGTCAGCTTACCATGATTCGAGTCCTTTTTGAGGCGTTTACCCATGGCGGCCTCATCTCCCCGCACGTCCAATAGATCGTCAGCAATTTGAAACGCCAAGCCCAATTTGCTGGCGTAGACATCCAACGCCGCCAGTTGTTCCGTCTCCGCCCGCGCGACCAAGGCACCTAAGCGAAGCGACACGCGAAACATCGCTCCGGTCTTCCGTCGATGAATTCGCTCCAACATCTCCAGACCACCATCTTGAAATTGCGCCGCCAAATCGTCCACTTGGCCGCCTACCATTCCCGAGGCACCTGCCGCCCGAGCTAGTTCGACACAACAGGCGGCGGCAACACTCGGATTGGCCACGTCTCGTGCGAGGATCTCGAAGGCTTGCGTCAGCAATGCGTCACCCGCGAGGATCGCTAACGCTTCACCGTATTTCGCGTGACACGTCGGCTGTCCGCGTCGCAGGTCATCGTCATCCATCGCGGGCAAGTCGTCGTGGATGAGCGAATACGTGTGAACCATCTCGACGGCACAAGCGGCCGGCAATGCCGCCTCCCGTTCACAACCGCAAGCTTCGGCGGCCATTAACACCAACAGCGGGCGTAGTCGTTTACAGGGCGCCAGTAGGCTGTGGCGGATGGCTTCCCCCAACCGCTCGGGACAGTCGTCGTCCATCTCGGCGTAGCGTTGCAGAGCGGCTTCGACTTCGAGTCGCAAGGAATTCGAGTAGACGGAAAAAGGCGGGGCGGGCGTGGAGAACATGGAGCGCCGGATGGGGAAGGAACGAAAAACGCGGGTGTAGGTCTTCGTTGAGTAAACGTCGTAGTTTGGTCTGATTTCGACTGCCCCACAACCGGGCCAGAGGGTCAGTCCCCCTTTTTCAACGGGTTGTCATGCACCATCTTAAAACAACCCCTTCTGGATGTCCACGTCGTCATCGGCAGCGTCTGAGTCGTTCTCAACGAGACTGTCGACCGCGCGCGTCGTCCGGCGAGTCCGACCCGCTTCGGCTTTCGCCCCCGGACTCGAACCCTGGTCGTGAAACGGCGTGGTACGTGGTCGACCTTGTTCGTCGAGCGACGTGAGCAACAGGATGCGTCCTTCGGCTGCGTTCAACGCCGCGTGGCACGCCTGCAAATACCGCACCCCTTGCTCGTAACGCGCCAGCGATTCGGAGAGTCCCAACTGCCCGTCTTCCAATTGGCGGACCACCGCCTCGAGTTGGGCTAACGCCTCCTCGAACGACATGGCTTCCTCGGCGGATTTTTTCTTGGTCACAAAGACATTCCTGTTGATTCGATCAATAACGCATGCCCACAACTTGTCACGGATGTTGGCGGACACGGGAAGCCCGCCTCCATCAGCCACTCTCCAACGTTTCCACGCGACTGGTGATGGTTCCCTGCGACAGACGGGTCGTGATCAAGTCGCCAACTTGGACCAGCTCTGCGGCATCGATCAACCGACCATCGTGAGTGCGTTGAGTCAAACTGTAACCGCGTCCGAGCACCGCGAGCGGGCTGAGCGACTCCAGGCGTTCGGCCATGTGGGAGATTCGCTCGCGACCTTGAGCATGACTTGTCGTGATGGCACGTGTGGCCCGTAATTCCAATTCGTCCACTCGCCGCGCCAGTTCGCGGAGACGATCGAGTGGCTGGCGCAGGGCTCGACTGCGCGAGAGGGCTTCCAATTGAGTACGCGCGGACGACCAGCGCTGACGCAACAAGGCGACGAGTCGTTGCTGGTAGGTCCGCAGCAAGGCCTGCAGTTCGTCGCTATCGGGCACGACCAATTCGGCCGCTTCGCTGGGCGTCAAGGCACGCACATCAGCGACCAGATCCGACAAGGTCACATCGATCTCGTGGCCCACCGCCGAGACCACGGGAATTCGCGAAGCGAAGATCGCGCGAATCACCGGCTCCTCGTTGAAACACCACAAGTCCTCGACGCTGCCGCCACCGCGACCCACAACGATCACATCAGGAGGTGGTTGCACGCGATTGGCCTGGGCGATGCCGCGAGCGATCTCGTCGGCCGCCCCCTCCCCTTGCACTCGCACCGGAATGACCAACACATCGACTCCGCGCCAGCGACGTCGCAGGACTTCCAGGAAGTCTTGAACGGCGGCTCCGGTCGGGCTGCTGACAAAGGCGACCCGCCGAGGAAACTTGGGGAGCGGCTGTTTATGTTGAGGATCGAACAGCCCTTCCGCAGCGAGTCGCTGCTGAAGTTGACGTAAGGCGAGCAGCAAGCTTCCCACGCCGCGAGGCTCGATGTCGCGAACCACCAGTTGGTAACTGCCGCGAGGTGGATAGACATCCAGATTGCCACCACAGACTACAGCGGCACCGTCGTGCAATTCAAACGGCAGCCGACTCGCGGCGTTGCGCCACATCACGCCGCGGATCTGGGCTCCGGCATCCTTCAACGTGAAGTAAATGTGTCCCGAGCGGGGACGCGACACATCGGACAACTCGCCCGCGACCCAGACGGTTGGAAAGGTTCCCTCCAACACCTCCTTGATCAGTAGCGTCAGATCGGAAACCGAGAAGACGTGCGGCTCGTGTTGTTCGCGGTCCTTCGCGTTCATGACTTTGGGGCATCGCTTCAGGGAGATTTCCAGCGGCTAACTCGACTGCGATGCGGATCAGTCTAAAGCCTTGGGAACAATCTCGCTAGCGGCTTGTCAAGTCAGCGACTGGGATGATTCCCGCGAATCCAGTCCTCCCATGCCGGATCAGCAGTGCGCGTGCTCCAGCCCACGCGGACTACCCGCAGAGCTTAGTGCTCGTGCTTGGTCTCGAAGCCGGCCTTCTTCAGAAACGCCTCCCACTTGTGGGCTTCGGCATGGCTTTTCAGATT
>JBGTHH010000150.1:0-2885 GCA_041746275.1 Pirellulaceae bacterium
GGGAGAGGGGTTGGGGGTGAGGGGGCTTTCTCCGATCGCACCGCGAGCGCCTTCTTCGTGCCGAAGTCCGAGATCGAAGAGAACGCGTTCGACCTCTCCATCAACCGGTACAAGGAGATCGTCCACGAAGAAGAGCAGTACGACTCACCCAAGGTCATTCTCGAGCGGTTGAAGAAACTGGAAGCCGAGATCGCGTCGGACTTGGAAGAACTGGAGGCGATGCTTGGATGAGTGATTTTCAGCCAAAGTTTTTGATCACCAACGCCATTGCCCGCGACTTGACTACGATCGAACGCGCTCGTGGATTTCTCCAGGCAGCCACGCTTTCGGACCATTGGATCGAGCGAATGAGCGCCCGGGCCTTGCTGCTGGAGGCTCACCACACTACCCACATCGAAGGCACGCAGCTAACGCTGGAGGAATCCGAGACGTTGATGGCTGGCGGTACAGTCGAGGGGGCTTCGCCCGACGATGTCCGCGAACTCTTGAACTATCGCGGAGCCTTCGAGCTGGTTTCCGACTACCTGCGCAGCGGATCGCCTGTGACGGAATCTCTTGTACGCGAGATTCACCGGCGACTGGTTGACGGCGTTCGGGGCAATGAAGGACGCCCAGGTGAATACCGTCGTCTACAAAACGCCGTGGTCAACAGTCAGAGTGGCAAGGTCATCTACACGCCACCACCTTGGGGCGACGTTCCGCTGCTGATGGCTCAACTGGTCGAGTGGATCAATCGGGAGACCGAAATCCATCCGGTACTCGTCGCGGCCCTGGCTCAGTTTCAGCTAGTGCATATCCATCCTTTCGTCGACGGCAACGGCCGTACATCGCGATTGCTTTCGACGCTTTGCCTCTATCGCTCGGGTTACGATTTCAAGCGGCTGTTCACCATCAGTCAGTTTTACGATCGCGATCGTCGAGCCTTCTATGACGCCATTCAAGGCGTCCGCGATACCGGCATGGACCACACCGGTTGGCTGGAGTTTTTCTGTCGAGGGTTGGCAACGCAAATGGAAGAAACGGTCGAACGGGGAACGCGAGCGATCAAGGCCGACGTATTGGCGCGCTGGCATGGTTTGTCACCACGCAGCGCGGATATTCTTTACTGTCTATCAGATCGGCACCCGTGGACGATCGAAGAGCTGGAACAGGAGCTTCCGGGCAGCCAACGTCGCACATTGCAGCGAGACCTTAAAAAGCTGGTGGAATTGCAAGTTGTCAACTCCATCGGCCATGCGCGAGCCACCCGATACTCTCTTTCCGAAGGGGCTTTCGAATGAATCGCGACAGCATTGCGACACAAATCGCGACAAATCACGACAAGCTTGGACCAGGGGCCAAACTGCGGGACTTAGGCATGTTCCTCCGAACGCACCGGCTGAATTGTCAGAACAGGTGTTCGGTGCGACGCCCAGGTAAACGGACGACGAAAACTGTCACCACCAGAACACGATGGGCTCAGCGTCAGCATCCAACGGAGATTTGTAGCGACTCCCAGCCCCCGCTGCGAACCCCAGCGTCCACTGCATCTGGTCCCCGGGTTGTTCGCGTCGGGCACGGAAGAACGGGAGACGCTGTTCGGATGAAGCGACTGCAACGGATGGAACCACAGAGAACACGGAGAACACGGAGAGTGGTCACTTGGGTATTCCTCTGCGAACCTCCGCACCCTCTGTGGTTAACCCGACCACTGCCCGTTTCAGACTTGGAAGAACTGGAGGCGATGCTCGGATGAATGTAACCACAGTTACATGGGAAACCAAAACGCTTGACGAGTTGGCTGAGCGAATCGACTACGGGCATACGGCGTCAGCCGATTCCACAGCGGTCGGTCCCAAGTTTCTTCGCATTACCGACATTCAGAACGGTCATGTCGATTGGAGTTCGGTTCCGTTTTGTCCTGCGACGCCGGACGAGCTGAACAAATATCGGCTTAGCGATGGTGACATTGTCTTCGCTCGTACTGGCAATACGACAGGCAAAAGCTTCCTGCTAAAGCAGCCTCCAAAGGACTCCGTATTTGCATCCTACCTGATTAGAGTCCGCCCTTCATCCTCGGTTGATCCGCGATATCTGGCTCACTTCTTTGACACACCGGACTACTGGAATCAAATCAAGAAGAACTCCCAAGGTGCCGGTCAGCCTGGAGTAAACGGAACTCGTCTGAAGACTCTCTCGATCCCGCTGCCGCCGCTGTCGGAGCAGAAGCGGATCGCCGACATCCTCGACAAAGCCGACGCCATCCGCCGCAAACGGCGGAGCGCACTTGCATCCATCGAGGAGGTCATCCATTCGACGTTCATGTTAACCGTAGGACCGGCCGCCGACGGTTTCTTATCGTGGCCTGTTAAAGAGGTTCAAGAACTAGTCGTAAGCCACAAAGGTGCGATGCGCACTGGTCCATTTGGCAGCACATTAAAGCACTCTGAGTTTGTTGATTCGGGCGTGTCCGTTCTGGGAATCGACAACGCCGTGAAGAACCGATTCGCGTGGGATCAACGCCGTTTTATTTCTCCTGAGAAATACGAAGACTTAAGAGTCTACACTGTTCATCCCGGCGATGTTCTCATAACGATCATGGCAACCACGGGGCGATCTGCGGTTGTCCCAGACGACATTCCCTTGGCAATTAACACTAAGCACTTGGCCTGTATCACTCTGGACCGACGAATGGCCGAGCCGGAATTTATCTCGCAGGCGATTCACCGCCATCCAGTTGTTCTAACGCAACTCGGAGCGTCAGGACGAGGTGCGATAATGAACGGTCTCAATCTTGGCATAATCAAGCAAATCAAGATTCCGACACCTCCCATCGAATTGCAACGGGAGTTTGCAAGGTCGGTGACGCGTCTCAGGCAGCTTGAAGGCCGACTCCAAGCGGCAAG
>JBGTHH010000151.1:0-3884 GCA_041746275.1 Pirellulaceae bacterium
GCGACGCCTGCTGTCCAATCCAACGTCCCAAGAGGCGAGCCTGCTGCGGATGCAAGAACGACTCGGGTTGATCCAGCAGAATGACTCGACCCTGGTTCAATAACATCGTCAACACGATCGCTACAAAGCTTTGGTAGGCGTCTCCCTCCTCATCCAGCCGGCGCAGACCCTGGAGTTGCCTCGCATTGTCGATGAGATTGGGGACGGCCGATGGGAACTCGCGTGCCACGCGCAAGGTCAATTGAATCCGTTCGCTGGCATCGAGTTGGATGTGCTGGCCCTCGAAGGCCGCGGTAAAGGCCGCATCCAGCGCGGCGTGGATCGACGCATCCGCGTCCTGCAACATCTGCAACAAGTTCTCCGGTGCTTGGAGCGGACTGCCGGCGGGCGTCGGGGCCACCAGACGCTGACGATCATCCGGCCCGACATACGCCACGCGCAATCGCATTAATTCGCCGAGCGAGCTGGTCCACACCGACCTAGCGTTCATGATCGGTCGATACAAAATGTTCTGCAACTCGCGGCTGATCGTGCGTCGTACTGGCGTCTTCAAGTCGGGACCGAGCCCATGTACGATCGCTCCCGCCGACGCCTGGGAGTCGACAACGGTCAGCCCCTGCATGATGCGTTCGACGGTCAACTTGGGCGCGAACGTCAAATCTTGCAGCACGAGCGGTTGCGGTTCTTCCTCTTGGGATCGATCGGTGGCCCGAGGCTCGAAGTTGGCCATCAACCGCAGGACATCTCGCAACGTCTCGGTCGTGCCCGAGTTATTCGGTCCCACGAACGCGGTGATCGCACTGACGTCGACCGCCGCCCCGCCGCGCGGTGTTAACGACTTGATCAGCAACGGATCCACGGTCCGACGCGTCGCACTCGGAGCCGAAGTCACAGGCGACTCGGTGGTCGATTCCGGCATGATTTCACTTATCTCTCGCGTGTTGAAAACGTTGAGCCTGTTCGACGTAGTGCCGCGCGGCATGTTCAATCCGCTGACGATCTTGTTCGCTGACCGCGCGTTGGACTTTGCCCGGCAGCCCCATCACCACCGAACCCGGCGGAATGACCGTCCCTTCCGTCACCACCGCGCCGACCGCGATCAGACTCCCCGCACCGATTCTGGCCCCGTTCATGACGACGGCCCGCATACCAATCATACAATCATCTTCGACGGTCGCGCCGTGAACTATCGCCGCATGACCCACCGTCACGCGATCCCCCAGAACGCACGGGAACCCCGCATCCGCATGCAACACACACAGATCCTGGACGTTGGTTTGGCGGCCGATCTGAATTCGTTCGGTATCACCACGGATGACGGCGTGAAACCAGATGCTGCTTTCCGCGCCAATGGTGACGTTGCCAATCACCACCGCGCCGGGGGCAATCCAGGCGGTCGGGTCCACAAGCTCCTCGCGAAAGTGCAGCATGTCAGGCATGTGAGCGATCAGGTCCTTGAGATGCGGCATGACAGGGATGCGGCATGATCCAACTGTTAGCGGCCGCGATAAAACGATAAGCTATGCCCCATGATATCTTCGTTACCTACCATTGCGAGTGCGGCGGAACAGATTCGCGCGGGTGAACTCACGCCGCTGGATCTCGTGGAGTTCTGCCTCGCCCGGATCGATCAATTCGAATCACGCATTCAGGCTTGGGTGCTGGTCGATCGCGAGGGAGCTCGTCGCGAGGCCGAACGACAGGGCGCCTTGTTCGCCGCTGGGATTGATCCCGGTCCGTTGGCCGGCATCCCCATCGCGATCAAGGACATTATCGACGTCGCGGGTTTTCCGACCAAGGCGGGTTCACGGCTGCGGCAAGGGCACATGGCGCAGCAGGATGCCCCGCTGGTGGCTCGGTTGCGAGCTGCGGGCGCGATCATCCTGGGGAAGACGGTGACCACCGAGTTCGCTAGCTTCGATCCGCCTCCCACGCGCAACCCTTGGCATCTTGGGCATACACCAGGCGGCTCAAGTAGCGGCAGCGCAGCCGCGGTCGCACTCGAAATGTGTCTGGCCGCGATCGGCTCTCAGACAGGTGGCTCGATTATTCGGCCCGCGAGCTATTGCGGTGTGGCGGGATTCAAGCCAACCTTTGGCCACGTGCCCCTGGACGGAGTCGTCCCGCTCAGCCCTCATCTCGATCACGCCGGCCCATTGGCACGTCACGTGCAAGACCTCGCAATGATCTATGGTGTCTTGAGTGAGTCATCGGATTCTCAAGCGGTGGGGCAGGGGAGTCGGCTTTCCCACGATCCAGCGTTCCCCAATCGCGATACGAAGCAACTCGATGCGACTGCCGGGCCACCACAACTGCGCAGTCTCGAATCCTATTTTCTCCAGCAGGCCTCGTCCGCAGTGCAAACTGTCACGCGCGAGGCGTTGGCCAAGTTATTGGAGCCATCGCCGTCGGTCGCTTCCTGGGAACTACCCGCGTCGTTTCGCGATGTACATGACCGTCACTTGAGAATCATGGCGGTGGATGCCGCCGAAGTTCATCGGCAGGCTTACCGCCAATCACCTGAGGCATTTGGGCCGAACATCGCCAAGTTAATTGAAGCCGGGTTGAGCACCTCTCAGTCGGACTACGAGGCCGCCCTCGAACATCAACGCGAGTTCCGCCGCGAGATCGCCGCCATGTTCACATCCGGTGTGATAGCCCTCATGCCCGCGACGCCGACGACCGCGCCGGCCAGTCGCGAGACCACGGGCGATCCGAAATTCAACTCGCCATGGAGTCATGCGGGAGTGCCTGTCGTCACCATCCCGTGTGGACTCGCCGAGGACGGCATGCCGTGTGGCTTGCAGATGGTCGGCGCGCCCGACAGCGATCTGCAACTGCTACAAGCCGCCGCGTGGTGCGAGGAGCGATTGGCCTTCCACGAACGTCCGCAGTTGCGCGAAGATTGATCGTATGTGAAGGAAGATGATTCCGTTCAGTGATGATAGTCCTTGCCTTGCTGGAGTTGATCGATGTCACGACTTGCCTGCCTGCTGTGTTTGATCGTCTTCCTTGACGCGTCCCTGAGTCTCACTTTTTGTGCAGAACCCAGCGACGATCCACGGCGTCCGGCCGCGATTCAAACCGCGGAAGTTCCGGTGGTGCCCGCCGATGTCTTCACGCGACTGAACCAGTACAGCCACATTCGCGGAGCGGGATTCCAAGGCTGGTCACCTGACGGCCAGGGTCTGTTGATCTCGACGCGATTCGCTAACGCTTCGCAATTGCATCGCGTGTACGAACCGGGTGGGCGGCGGGAGCAAATCACGTTCTTTGAGGAGCCGGTCTCGGGCAGTTTCCTACCAAAGGCCATCGATGTGTCCATTTTGCTCTCGATGAGCGCGGGAGGGAACGAGAACTACCAGATCTATTTTTTCGATCGCCACGCGTTCACTACCGAATTACTCACCGATGGCGTTTCGCGTAATTCCATGGGAGCGGTGCGCCAGGATGGCTCGCGGATCATCATCGCGAGCAACCGCCGCAATGGACGCGATACCGATCTGTATCAGGCCGATCCCCGCCGCCCCGACTCGATGGAAATGATCATGGAGACCGACGGCCAGTTCTGGTACGCCGCCGATTGGTCCAGCGACGGAAACACACTGCTGCTGGGCCGATACGTGTCGATTAACGAATCGTATTTCGCGCTGTTCGATCTGGCGACGCGCACTCGGACCGATCTCTCCTTGCCTGACGGCGCGCCCGCCGCGATTGGCGACTTGCGTTTTGCTGCCGATGGCAAGTCGATCTATCTGACCACCGATGCAGGCAGCGAGTTTTTAAGGCTGGCACGTTTCGACATCGCGAGTCAGCAATACGCATGGTTGACCGAAGACATTGCCTGGGACGTGAGTGACGTGAAGGTCGACCCGACGACCGGC
>JBGTHH010000152.1:0-3526 GCA_041746275.1 Pirellulaceae bacterium
TGATGTTCTAGGGGACGTCGTTCAGGCCGATGTGCCCGCCGTGCTGCCTGCTTGGCCTGCCGATGCGCCGCGCAACCGCCTGGGGCTGGCCCGTTGGTTGGTTTCTCCTGAACATCCGCTGACGGCACGCGTCGCGGTGAATCGTCTCTGGCAGCAATGCTTTGGCGAAGGGCTGGTCAGGACCGTCAACGATCTGGGTGCTCAGGGCGAATTGCCGTCCCATCCCGAGTTATTGGATTGGCTCGCCGTGGACTTGGTCGAGCAGGGCTGGGATGTGAAAGCGCTGCTCCGGCGGATCGTGACGAGCGCGACGTATCGCCAGTCGTCCGTGGCTCGTACGCCGCTCGTGGAACGCGATGCCGAAAACCGATTGCTGGCGCGCGGCCCGCGTTTTCGACTCTCCGCCGAGATGTTACGGGATCAAGCGTTGGCCGTTTCCGAGTTGTTGATTCCGCGATTGGGAGGCCCCAGCGTCAAACCCTATCAGCCGCCCGGTCTATGGGAGGCGGTGTCCTACAACGGCGACGAAAGCTACGTGCCCGATCAAGACGCGGGCTTGTGGCGACGCAGTTTGTATACCTATGTGAAGCGTCAAGCTCCTCCACCCACTTTGCTGACCTTTGATGGACCGACGCGCGAAAAATGCACAGTCCATCGCGCGCGCACAAATACACCTTTGCAGGCTCTCTTGTTGTTGAACGACGTCACATACTTGGAAGCCGCTCGGTGCTTGGCGGTGCTGGCCCTCGCCGAGCCCGGTTCGGACTTGGATCGATTGCGCTGGGCCTTCCGCCGAGTGACGTCGCGGTCGGCGTCGTCCAGCGAAATCGTTGTGCTCGATACTTTGCTGCAAAAGCAACGTGCGAGATTTGCCGTGCAAGTCGACGACGCACGCCAGTTAGTGGAGTTGGGTTCGTCGCCTAGCGGGCAGGGGCTTGATCCCAGTGAACTGGCTGCCTGGACGGTAACGCTCCAGGCCCTCTTAAACCTGGACGAGATAATTACCCGTCGATGAACCACCACCATCCTGGGAAGCCTGCCGTGGTCGAACCGTTTACTCGTCGACCGTTAGATCGCCGACACTGGCTGCTGCGGTCGGCTGCGGGACTGGGGAGTGTGGCGCTCGCCACGCTCGGCCATACGGACACCGTGTCGCCCGCACCGCACTTCGCACCTCGCGCGAAACGTGTCATCTACTTGTTCATGCACGGAGGCCCCTCGCAAGTCGATTTGTTCGACTACAAACCGGAACTGAAGCATCGTCATGGCCAGGAGCTACCCGCATCGGTGCGCGGTAATCAACGTTTGACGGGGATGACCAGCGGGCAGAAATCGTTTCCCGTCACGGCGTCGTTGTTCGACTTTCATCAGCATGGTCGATCCGGTGCTTGGGTGAGCGAACTGTTGCCGCACACGGCGGCGATCGTCGACGAATTGTGTGTAGTTCGCTCGATGCACACTGAAGCCATCAATCACGACCCTGCGGTGACGTTACTGCAAACCGGACATCAACAACCGGGTCGTCCCAGTTTTGGTGCGTGGGCCAGTTATGGATTAGGCAGCGAGAGTGCCGATCTGCCCGCCTTCGTCGTGATGATTTCGCGCGGGAGTGCCGCGCGTCCGGCCGATCCGCTCTACGCTCGGCTCTGGGGAGCGGGGTTCCTTCCTTCGAATCATCAAGGTGTGAGTCTCCGATCGAGTGGCGACCCTGTGCTCTACTTGTCGAATCCCGCGGGATTGGGTGCCGCCGCGCGCCGCGAGCAATTGGATGCGGTCAGGGAACTCAATCGCCAACGCGACGACGCGCGGCTCGACCCAGAACTGGAAACCCGCATCGCGCAATACGAGATGGCTTTCCGGATGCAGGCCTCCGTCCCCGATCTGCTGGATCTGGGCGATGAGTCAGCCGCGACGATCGCAGCTTACGGCCCTCAGGTGCATGTGCCCGGCACGTTCGCCGCGAATTGCTTGTTGGCGCGGCGGATGGCGGAGCGAGGCGTGCGTTTCATTCAGTTGTATCATCGAGGCTGGGATCAGCACTACAACCTGCCGAGCGATCTCCGATTGCAATGCGGTGATGTCGATCAACCCGGTGCCGCGCTGATTCAAGATCTAAAACAACGCGGACTGTTAGACGAGACACTGGTGGTCTGGGGTGGCGAGTTTGGACGCACGACATATAGTCAAGGAACATTGGAGACCACGAACTACGGTCGCGATCACCACGGCCGCTGCTTCAGCATCTGGCTCGCCGGAGGCGGCATCCGGCCCGGCATGCAATTCGGCGAGACCGATGATTTCAGTTACAACGTCGTCCGCGACGGTGTCCATGTCCATGATCTGAACGCCACGCTGTTGCACTTGTTGGGCCTGGACCATCAACGGCTGACATTCCGTGCGGAAGGTCGCGACTATCGCTTAACCGATGTGTCCGGCGAAGTCATTCGCGCGATCCTGTAAGTGTCCGAAAAGGGGGCTGTGCGAAAAGGGGTCTGACCCTTTGGAGGCGAGTCGATTTTACTTGGTTTTCGGCCTCGCCGGAGAGGGTCTGACCCCTTTTCGGACGGGCTCAAGCAAACTCGATGCGGAGCGCGGCCAAGTTGAGAAGTTCGTCGGCGCGCTGCATCATCGTGTCGCGCCATTCGGTGGCAACGACATGGCTCCCACGGCGTTCCCGAGCCGTAAACTCGGCGCGACAATGCTGGCAGACTACAAGCTGGCCGGAATACTCACGGCGAATGTGCAACGGTCGGCTGCAGGCCGGGCAATCTTGAGCGAAATTGGTGTTAATCATCGGAACATCCCTGTGTTGTGAAGAACGTAATCTCTCGCGTCGAGCGGCCCATCCTGGCCATGAACGCTTCTTCTAGCGAACGGTGTGCCAGTCCAGCGAAGTGGCGCCGCAACTCGTTGGCTGGTCGTTTGTTGACGGCGAAACCAGGCTTACCGGCCGCACCCCAGCGACTGCCTTGTTTGCAAATTTGGGAACTGAGCTGCTGAACTTTTTACATCCATTGTCACTTCGTTGGTGACCTTGCGCGAGGTAGCACCAATTCCGATACCTCGGATTGATCGCATCAGGCAGCTTGGCGAAACGAGGCCAGCATCGACAGCGTGCCGTAGCGGCATTGAAAACTCCAGGGCCATTGGGCCGATACTTCTCCGCAACTCCAAGATGAACATCACGCCAGGAACCTCAACATGGACCCTTCTCCCCAGGGGAAACTTCCCATCATCGAGTCCAATATCGATCAGTTACTGCAGGAGTTGCATCAACTTGCCAGTCGCGTCAAGCGTACCGATCAATCCGATTCGACGGATAATTCAGCCGCGGGTTCGGGGCAGTATCTCGTCGCGAGTGGACGTTCGTAGCGGTCCGATCACCAACTTCAGAACTCCTGATCTGGGCGGAAACTAGCTGATCCCTGTTTCAGTTTTGGGTGGCGCCGATCAGGGAGTACGTCAGGGTTAAGCTTGTGCCGGGGTACTTCATTTCCGACGCGTTCAATTGCTCCAACAGATGCTC
>JBGTHH010000153.1:0-12303 GCA_041746275.1 Pirellulaceae bacterium
TCACTTTCGACTGACCAATTGACAGTAAACCATCCGTTTGAATCGAAGCAACCCTTGGTGTTGAACGATGACTCCTTCAAAATACACTTATCAAGCCCTCTTGCGGACGCTCGAAGACGAGTGCAAGGCAGCGGTCACCACTCGCGTGCGCGAAACTCTTCGCTTGGCGTTCGAGGGGCATCGGGGACAGTTGCGGGATACGCGAACGCCGAGCTCTCGAATTCCGTTCATTGTCCACCCCGTCGGTACAGCGCGCGCGGCGATGAATTACTTTGGCATGGTAGAAAGCTATCTCCCCGACGACCTGGAGACGGTAATCTGCATTGCGTTGACTCATGATTTGCTCGAAGACACGCACACGGATCACTTGATGATCGAAGAAGTTGCTGGTCCGGACGTGCGGCTCGCGGTCGAGGCGCTGACGAAGCCCCCGGCAGGCGTCGTGGGAAAAGACAAAGATGCACGTAACCGCGAGTTCTTAGAGCAGATCATCAATGCTGGGCCGACCGCGGTATTCGTCAAGCTGTGCGACAGCATGCACAATATGAGCCGGGCGAACATGACGCCACTGCAACTCTACCGCAAGGTTGTGGACAAGGCGCAGAGCCTATATCTGCCCCTGCTCGCTAGGTGCCCACTCGGGAATGAGTTCGAACAGGTTTATCGATCCGCATTAGCCAAGGCGCAGCAGGACGTCCTCACCGAGGAGCGGTTTGCGCGTGACAAGCCGGTTCCGCAATGTTTGGACGACGCCGTGAGCGAATGTGTCGCCGCTTCAGCGGGGAAAGTCCTGGAGTTACACGATATCACAGAGATTCTGGATCGGGTTTGCGGAACCTTAAACATGAGCATATGGCGTGTCGGCGGAAAGAACGCCGACACCCTAAGTCTCTCAAGCGCTTCGGATGCGAGTGCCGTTTACAAGGACACTTTTCAAACCGTCGTGAGCGACTCGCCTGTGATTCTCGAGGGACAAGCCGCTAGTAAGTTCCCGATTTCCGCAAAGCCGAAACAAGATACGACCGTCTATGTAGTTCCGATGCAAATTGGGTCGGGAAGATCTTTCGTTGCGGCCCTCGTATTTGGTGCATCCGGTGCGCCGAATTGGATGACGCTGGATGCTGCCGTGCTCATCGTTCAGTTTCTCGCACACCGACTGATCGTCTCTGAGGCCGACCGACGGGCTAGAGTCATGACGGAAGCAGCGAGGCTTGGGATTCAGGTTGATGCCGAACTGGCAACGGAATCCGGTTTTTCGCCACCCGACCTCATGCGACTCGATCATTGGCGGACCCGGTGTGAACAGGCCACGAGAACCGTTGAAAGTGTGCTGGATTTGTATTTCCTAAGCGACGTATCGCGCGATCAGTTGCGGCAATTCATTCGAGTCGAGTCGCGCGTCAAGACAGTCAACTCGATTCTTCGAAAACTAATCTACCGAATCAAGGAGTCCACGTCCCGGTTTGAGGAGATGGAAGATATCGCTGGAGTGCGGGTCGTGTGCCCGACAGTTGCAAGTATCGGGAATATCCAAGCATTTCTCCAAGGTGAAAGAGCGGCTGCTGCTGGGTGCCGTTTGCATCCGACGATCTCTCACCCCGTGCGAGACTGGGTCACCGAACCTACCCTCGATGGGTATCGGGCCGTTCATCTCATTCTGGAGGTTAGCACTTACCTCAACGATGGCGGCGCTCAACCTGTCCCTTGTGAGGTCCAGTTACGAACGATCTTTCAGGACATTTGGGCGAGAATCGCGCACGATACGCTCTACGCGACTAATGACAAGAATCCCAAACTTGAAAAGTTACTCGACCACATGGGGAAGGCTTTGCAAGACTGTGAGGCCATAGCGGAACGCATCGCGAAGGGAAACGAGTAGGTAGCAATTTTGGTTCAAATCTCAACGGAGTCCAAAAATCATGCTTGATAAAGCCCGTGAGTTTGCGCACGCCGCGCATGCCGACCAAAAGTATGGTGACAGGCCCTACAGTTTTCACCTCGACGCAGTCGCGAAGCTGTTGGAGCCATACGGCGAAAATGCCCAAGTGATTGGGTACTTGCACGATGTGCTAGAAGATACGGAAGTTGATAGAAAGGCATTGGAAGCGACGTTTGGTCCATCGGTCGCCGGGTGTATTGCAACATTAACCGACGATCCCGGCGAATCCCGACGTGAGAGAAAACAAAGGACGTATGCCAGGCTCGCGAAGTTAGAGTTGGCGTTGATGGTATTGACTGCGGACAGACTAGCGAACATCCAGGCCTGTATAGCGGACAAGAATGAGGATCTACTGAAGATGTACAGGAAGGAACGTGACGATTTCAAAAACGCCGTGTATCGGCTTGGCCTCTGCGATGACCTGTGGGCCGTGATCGACGCTACGCTGGATGGCAACTAGCGAATCTCAACCCGAACGTGCCGGAGGTTGACGCCCGCTCGGCCAAACTAATTGACGCTAAACACTGGGTTTGCGTCTGTATGTAAGCGGATGCCTATCGTGCTTCGCAAAACCAGTCATTTCGTCCGCACTGATCTCCAGGACCTCAATCTGCGTCGTTCGTGCCTTCTCTGGGCTGAACTTCGCCCATTCAACTTTTGTGCAGTCCGCATTACACTCCAAGAGTTGAAGCTCAAACACAGGTTTTACTGTCGTTACTCCATCGCGAGTCACAAAGTATTTACCTTCTTCATTGATCGTCACGTCTTCGCTCCTGTTTTGTGGCCCCCACGTGAGAGTCCAATTGGCTGCGATCTTGCGAAAAAGATGGTGGCGCTGTGCTGCCGACGGACTTGACGGTAGACCCGGTGGCGGTGGTGGCAGCCCGAGCGTATCGAGGCCGCTAACGAGCTCCCGGATCTCCGCGGCGATACTTTTAACGCTGGCTCCATAAGCCTGTTCATGCATTCGCCTGAAGCTTACGTAATAAGGATCGCCCTCGTCGACTGTCGCATATGCGGCTTCGCGACCATCAGACCACGTGATACGAGCGAAGTACGCCGGCTTTTCCCCGGAATCATCCTTTCCTACCGAGATGGCGAATCTAGGTAGCTCAATCGTGGCGACATTGTCTTTGCTACGCCAAATCGCCATTCCTGTTGCAGTCTTGCCCATCAGGCTGCCAAAAATGTTTGAAATCTCGTGTTTTATTTCATTCATCGGTGCTTTCCACTTCGTATGAGAATGGGCTTAGTTCGGTATCGACTCGCATCTGGATCGAAAGATAGAATTCGCTCCAAATGTGACTGTCGAATTCTGGTGGAGTTTTAGAATTGCCTTTGACAAACGTAGTGGCCCAGTAATTCGCGTTTTCTGTGAATTTCTTCCACGTTGTATCGACTTCTGGGCCTTGGAACGCCAAAGTAGAGCACGCTTCGCCGAGATCTCGCAGCCGCAGGGCCGCAAACTTCCACTCATTTCGGTCGAGATAAGTCTGGATCTCGCGGAGCGAACTTTTCGCTTTTGTGACAGCGAATCGATACTCGCTCGTTCGCAATCTGTCTACCGCGTCGTTTGCGGCCTCCTTAGTTTCTTCTGAAATCGTCTTGGTCTTAAGAAGCTGTATCACTGTGTAGAGAAGTCCAAGCAGACTGGCAACTGACCCGAACAACCCAATGCCCTCCTTGAAATCAACACTCAGGAACCATGTGGCGATGCCCCACGCCAGAATCAGCAAAAGAACGAGAGCGCCGAACGCGTGCTGTTGAAGGCAGCAACAAAGCTTGCGACGCCAGTTCATTGCCGCCCTATTCCTGTTTCGGTCAAGTCGTTCGGTGAACCCCTGAACCTATTCCCCGATTTCATTCAGAATTATCGTCCGCCATTTGCGCCAAGACTCTTTGAGGCGGAGGACGTCAACGCGTTCCATAACTGTACCTCCGCCACCAGGAACGGTGCCGTGATTGTACTTGCTCGTGATGAGTGTCTTGAAGCCATAGAAGTCGTCAAGACGGAGCATTCTCAGCTTCACGTCGACGGATATTTCACCAATACCCTCGCCTTCATGATCCAGAAAAACGCGAATGACGTCCTTCTCGCGATCTAGCTCGTATTTGTTGATACCGACGATCAGCATAGCGACGCCTTTTGAATTGGGCTCACCGGGTGTCACTGACAACCGCTGGCACCCATTATCACGGGTAAACGAGCTTACGCAAGCATGGTCGCGACACTCACCAACACTCACCACCCACGCGAAACCGGTCTACTTTCGCCGACAAGCGAAATGAGAAAACCCGCGAATTCCAAGGGAAAACGCGGGTTGCTTGTAGGCTGGTGTAGTCGGCTGTAGCCCTACATCAGATTCAAAATCCAGTGACCGCAAGGTCGTGAGGGTTCGACTCCCTCCTCTGGTACTCAAGCAGCGACAGGACTAACACCCACAACGGATTGTGATCGAGCTGCTGAACCGTTGGTTGGATTCCATGAAGGGGAATTGGTTTGGCTTTGTCCTCATGCGTGAGAACCCAGATTCCATCCATCTCCATCCCGTGCGTGTGAGCTTGGAACACACCCAGTCGACTGGGCGTAAACCTCTGTTCGCTGGTATTCTCGCCACCAAACCGTAGGTGTGCCAATCACATGGATCGCGTGCGGGTGAGTGCGCGTTACAACTCCAATGCCTTCCTTTGTTCCAACGCTGCAAATAACCCGTCCACTCTGCGTCAGCTTGGCACAGTCGATGTGAAGTCTATCGGCCGTGAATTCTTCGAATCTGATAGACTTTCCGGTGTGAGGCAGGCTATGAGTGATGTTCGATGCGAAGGCTGGTGGGAGCAGGACGGATTTGGGCGGCAGCCCATGGCGGAGTTGCTTCTTCGATTCGAAAGCAGCCAACTCGTAGGTTCGGGAGTCGACATCATCGGCCCGTTACCTTGCGAGGATCGCTTGATAACGAGAATGTTACCATCGTCAAACGTTATATTGGACAACACAACGTCGACTACATCGGAACGTACGATGGCGAAGGAACGATGCATGGTATGTGGATGATCGGGGTTTTCGGTGGCGAGTGGCTGATCAGAATCGTCGCTCAACTTGATCAAGTCAGAGCGAGCAACATCCCGGAATGGGTGCCTAATCGAACAGCTTAAAGGACAGAAAGGCGAATCAAACGGGACATGACTGGGACGGGTCTTCTTTTACACTGAATTAGACCTGTCGCCCGTTTTCTGCCGCCTCCCGTTTTCTAGCCCCAGCGAACCTCGGCGTGACGCCGGTGTCTTGCTGGTTATGGATACCTCGTTACTCAACAAAAAGTTTGAACGCATCGGCGCACGGCTGAAGTTCGTAGATCTACCAATTCGGCGGTTGCGAACTTCGGGTCTGGTTTCGCTCGACATTGGCTCGGATCGTCATGGTGAATTCTTCGAGATCACGCCGCAGGTTGGTGCCGATCCTGAAGTGGACGTTCTCGACGTGCAGCCAGCAGATCGACACTTGCTTTTGTTGGTCCGCGAGAACGGCAACAAGAACAAGTACCTGTGCGGCCATGATGAGCGCCACTGGTTTGTGGCTGGCATTCCTGAGTCGGCACCGGTAGGCACCGTGCGACAGGCCAAGGAAGCCTTGCAACCTCGGGAAGTTCAGAATGCCGTCGCTCGTCGAAAGGTTTCAGGCAAAGCTCGGAATCGTCGCAAAAATGCAGCGTTCGTCCGTCAGGGCGAATGGTTCTTCTTGCCGGTGGAAGACATGAGCGTTGACGAATCGCTGGTTCTGACGAACGAGCCTCTGCGTCGTGGCAACGGCGGCAAGCCGCATTGGGCTGACTTCTGCTACCGAACCGGTGGTGAAACGGTTTATGTTTGCTCTCGACATCCGAACGGTGTGACTTCGGCCCAGTATCAGAAGATTCTGTCGGGCAACAAAAATGCCAAGACCTGGGGTTGGCAGACCATGCAGCGGAATCCTGGCGTGTATGTTCGTGGGCATATTCGTCACCCGGATCACGCCACGGTCATGCTGCACGGTTGGCATCAGGTAGTCATGAATACCGAGAATCAGTCACGAGCGATGCGGAACGTGGCGTTCTTGGACTGAAACAAACGATAGGTAGCGAATGCAGCCAATCACATTAAGCGGTGATTGGTTGCGTTTTGTTGAGCCCGGTACGACGCCCGCCGCATTCGGTAGATTGCTTCAATCATCACCTGTGCAAAACAGGCAGGAAGGTTAGCAAGGTCCTATCCGCGTGGAGTTTTGCTCAATGGGCTTTAAGCGAGGCAAGCGACTCCTCTGCGACATCATTTCGAGGATTGCAGGGTCTTGATCGCCCCAGGCAAGTCGCGGTCGACGATGCCAAGTACACCACGACCTTCCTCCAGCCGAATCTGCACATCAAACTCCACCGCCTCCACATCGGCTTCCCAATACTTCACCAGTTCCTCTTTGGCACTGGCTCGCAGGGGACGCACAATACGGAAGCCTACCGAGCGGGCGGGGTCGTCTGTGTACCACCACGGGCTCAGCGGAAGGTTCGGGTCTTGTGCCTTCCAGTCCGTATCATGCGACGCTAACTTGGCCGCCGCACGGCAAGCGGAAGCCTCGTCGTCCCACGATCCTCCGCGTAGCACACGCGGGAACAATTTGGTCGGCCAAGCGATCGTGTCCGCGCCCACAATCTTGTCGTTCTTAGCCCTCGTGTAGCCATCGGCAAAATACTCGTCCAGACACCACTCCCAGACATTGCCATGCATGTCGTGAAGTCCCCACGGATTCGGCTTCTTCTGTCCTACCTGACGCGGTTGTTCGTCGGCATTGTCGAGAAACCAGCCGTACTCGTCCAACTGGCTGGGATCGTCTCCAAAATGGTAAGCTGTGGTCGAGCCGGCGCGGCAGGCGTGTTCCCATTCCGCTTCGCCGGGCAGCCGGTATTGATGTCCTGTAATCGCACTTAGCCATTTCGTGTACTGTCGCGCGGCATACTGAGTCATCGTCACGGCAGGCTGCCGCGGATCGTCCCCCAACTCGAATGTGAAGCTGGGGTCATACAGTTCCGTGGGGGCGGTGATCGCGTCGGCCATGGTGTCCGCGTTGACCGGACGGATTTTTTTGGACTCGAAGGTCTTGAAGATGGAGTACAAATTCATGAACTGCTTGTACTCGCTCCACGTCACTTCATAGCGTCCCATCCAGAACGGTTCGATCGTGACCTCGACTTGTGGGCCTTCATCCACTCGTCGATCCGCTTCCGCGACAGGACTGCCCATACGGAACGTTCCGCCGGGAATGGGCTCCATCGAAAACTCCACATCCGTGCCGGGAATGGCTATGGTATAGGGAACCATGAATCCCCGATCCGTCTCGACATAGCGGCCTTCCGTCGGCTTGGTCGGACTCAAGCCCTCCGCTGGTTCCTCCGCGCGCAACGCGGATGCTAGGGCGAGCAACAAGGACATGGCGAACAAAAGCGATCGACTTGCGGGAAGCAGCATGGGTTCTTGGCCTAGTGCGTGGGTAACGATGGGCAGCATGGATCGTAACGGCTTTTCAGTATAGTTCCTGAGTCTGCGGACAGAAACAGACGTCCTGATCTCCACTCACCGAGCGATCGCGGGCTCCCGTCAGCTAGCGGACACCTCACGCGACTCGTCATAATACGCCGGTTTGACCGGGCTCGACGAGCCGGTTTCGTTTTCGTGTGTCGAGGCGTAAAGGATCGGATCGATGAGCAATCGGCAAGTGTTCGTGTTGTGGTTGTGTGGCTTGGCTTCGAGTGGCGGAGTCGTGGTGGCTCAAGAACCGGCGGTCGGCACATTCGAGCCGGGTTCGGTGACTCCGTTGGTCCGCGTGGTCGATCTGAACGTCGGCGAAGCAACGCGCGTGGTGCTGCATGACGGGAACGAGGCTGCGGTTCGCTTGTTGGACTTGAAAGAAACTACGGACGAGGTCCGGCAAGCCGTGCGTCGTGCCGAAGTCACTGTCGAGGTCAACGGCGAGACGGTGCGGCTTGAAGTTGGCATGTACAACCTGCCGATCACCGTGGCGGGCACGCGGATCGACTGCACGGTCACGCGCGGCTACAACGCCAACGGAACGCCCGAATTTTGGGGACTCGACAAGGACGCGCGGCTACGTTTATGGCCGGCCAACTCACCGCTCGTGCGTCCTGGGACATTGCTTTATCCAGTTCAGCAACGTTGGTTCGCGTCGGCTACTTGGTTCGACAACGAACCGATTGACGCGGGCAAATCGATCTTGCCCAAGATCTACTATCACGCCGGCCTCGACATCGGGGGAGCGGAGGGGATGGTCGATGTCGTGGCCGCCACGGATGGGTTGGTGGTCTCGTCCGGCCTGCAAGTGTTGGAAGGCCACTCCGTCGACACTCCGGTGCAACCGCGCTATGACGTGATCTATGTCGTGGACGCGCGAGGTTGGTACTACCGCTATAGCCACTTGCAGAGCATCACGGACGGCATCGTTCCGGGTCGCGTGGTGAAACAAGGTGATCGCCTGGGCGTACTAGGCAAGGAAGGTGCGAGTGGCGGATGGTCGCATTTGCATTTCGAGATCAAGAGTCGCCAGCCCTCGGGAAAGTGGGGCACGCAAGCCGGCTACGCACTGATTCGCGAAGCCTACTGGCGTCAATACGCGCCCGAGCTCGTCGCTTGCGCGCGGCCGCGACACTTCCTCCTGGTCGGCGAGACGGCGACGCTCACGGGCCATCTGAGTTGGTCGGCGACGGACGAGCCACTCCATTACGAATGGATCTTCACGGACGGGACCACCGCCGAAGGAGAGCAGGTGACGCGACGCTATTCGCGACCGGGCCGCTATAGCGAGATACTGAAGATCACCGACAGCCAACATCGCGTCGATTACGATTTTTCCATCGTGCAGGTGCTCGATCCCCATCGCCTGGACCAGTACGCCCCTTCGCTACATGCCGCGTACGCGCCGTCCCTTAACCTGCGGCCCGGCGATTTAATCACCTTTAAGGTACGGGCCTTCCAGATCGAGGGCGGTGTCGAGGTCTGGGATTTTGGCGATGGGAGTCCGCCGGTGCGGACCGAATCGGACGCCAACCGTGAGCCGCTTAACAAGTCTGGCTACGCGGTCACGACCCATCGATATCAAGCCCCTGGCGACTACTTGGTTCGCGTCGAGCGCATTGCCGCCGATGGCACTCCGGCCATCGAACACCTGCATGTACACGTGGGACCAGCCGATTAAACGCTACGACCCGCACCTCCAAGCCCAACTGTCGAAAGCCCGTGTTCGCATTGCTTTACAGTTTCTGGAGATCCAGCGTATAGTGATCTGTGAGCAGCTCCAGCGAAGCTGACTCGGCACATCTCCGGGGCATTGTGCCCCATGGAATCACGCGAGGAGGTCTATCATGCCGCAAGCTGTTGTTGACCCGGAGGAACTCCGCCGCTTTGCCCAACGCTTGAAGAAGTTTAACAGTGATCTACAAAACCAAGCGACCGTACTGGGCAACCAGCTCGCCACGCTCGGTTCGACTTGGCGCGATCAAGAGCACAAGAAGTTCGTCGAGCAATTCGAGCAAAACATGAAGGTGATCGCCCGCTTTACCGAAGCCACGGATCGGTATGTTCCCTATCTGATGCGGAAGGCCGAACACATCGAGGATTACCTGCAAAGTTGAAGTCCGCCCTCTCGTCGACGCTCGTCCCTCGCATTGCAGTATCGTCCGCCATGAACTCATCCGCCAAGGTCACGTCGCTGGATGCCATGCGCGACTTGCGAGCCGCCTTGGTCAAATTTGAAGGGAACGCTCGCGACGCTTTGACCGCGTTGGAACTGGAGGTCCGTCGAGCCACGTCTTGGATCGAGGAGGATCGACGTCGGTACTGGACCGCGCAGGTCAAGCTGGCCTCGGAGAACTTGGCCCAAGCCCGTAACGCACTCGAACGCTGTCAATTGAAGTATGGATCGGAAGAGGCTCCGTCTTGTTACGAACAGAAGAAAGCCTACGAACGCGCGAAACGCCGTTTGCGGTACAGCGAAGAACAAGTTCGCGCGGTCAAGCAATGGACCATTGCCATTCGTCACGAACTTACGACCTTTCAGGGGCAGATGGCCCGCGTCGGCGTCGCCCTCGATACGGAGCTGCCCCGCGCGTTGCAGGCGTTGGCGAAGATGCTCGCCGCGCTCGAGCAGTATGCGGGCGGTCCTTCGCGGTCGGCCCACGGCACTGGGTTGAATGCGGCGACGCCAAGCGATTCACAAGATGCACCCGTTGCCGGGGCGGAAGTCGAATCCAAGACGAGGAGCGATGCATGAGATCATGCGACCTGCAAACAGGCGCGAGTCGGTTGACACGCGCCGCTAAGGATCTCCGCGAGCAATGGAATGCGACGTGTGAGCATTGGCGGGATCAAAACCGCGAGGACTTTGACACCACGTTCATCCAGCCGCTGACGCCACAGGTCAGTCTGTTGTTGGCGGCGATCAGTTCACTCCAAGAGGTTCTCGCCCGCGCCGAGCGAGACTTGGCAGACGAGGAGCAAACCGCGTGACGGAGGTGCCGCTTTCCACGGAAGTTCAACGCCAGTTGATCGAACAGTTGGGACAACTGATCGCCGAACGCGCTCAGGCCGAGGTGTCGATCCAGCACGGCTTCGCGGCGCGCGAAAGCGCGATCCAAGCGCAGTTCACCGCCGAGCGGACGCGATTAACCAGTCAGTCTCAACGCGACCAAGCCGCGATCGAGTCGCGATACAACCAAGCCTTGGCCGCGATCGTGCGCGAGTACGAGCAACGCGTCGCGCAGGTGGTCAACGAACATGAGCGGAACTTTCGACAGACCAACGAGGAGGTCGAAGCGGGCTTGGTGCTCGCCGACGAACAATGTGATCTGCTGAAGCAACGCGCGAAGCTCGCCTATGACGAATCAGTGCGAGGTGCGCGTGAGGCGTTGTTTGAATTTAAGGCCCAACTCGAGCCTCCTCGGGAAGAGCTGCGTGCCCTCGAACGTACCGTTGACAAGGAGATTCTGCGGAAGCGTTGGTGCCTGCGACTCGCCCGGCAGTTACCCGAAACCAAGGGACAGTGTGATACGACACGGCCGCTGGACCAATTTCAAACGGAACTCGCGGCGGCTCGAGAGCGGAAGCTGGAGTTTCGGCGACAATGGGCACCCGCGTTGCTGTCGTGGGAGTATTTGCTGGCCATCTATTTCCTAGCACACATCGTCTTGCTGGCCGTGGCGTACTTCGCCATCGACAATCCTACGATCAAGGAGACGCACTGGCTGCTCCCTGTCGCGACGGGTGGCATCGCTCTGGGAATCTCGTCGATCGTCTGGGTGGTCATTCGCCAACCGGCGGTGAAGCAGACCTTGGAACAATATGGTCGCATCCAACAACACATTGCCAACGCCGATCGATGCCTGGACGTGGCCCGCGTGGCGGCGGTTGCCGACGCCGATCGGCAGCGAGATGTTTTGAAGAGTCAGTTCGAACGCGAGACCTTGCAGGCCGAGCAGGCTCGCGGCGTGCGGATTGCGGAATGGAAGGCGGATCGAGAACGTCGTCTCGCCGCCGCGGCCGAGGCGCTCCAGAACCAGCGGCAGGATGCCGTCGCGCAACGCGATCGCAAACAGCGTGAAGCCAATGCGGTCTTCCCCTCGCAATTGAAAGATCTGCAAGCCGCCGTCGAACAGCACCGCGCGACGGTCGAAACTCGCTTCGAACAGGAATCGGCCGCGAGTCGCGAGACCTTCCAGCGCGCGTGGCAGCGACTCGTGCAACGCTGGCGTGGAGGTTTGTCGGATTTTCAGTCCGCCGTCGCGCACATGCGCGAGTACTGCGAAACGCGTTTCCCCGCCTGGGCGACGACGAATTGGGAGCAGCATGTGCCGCGGGACGCCAGCTTGCCGGCTTTGCGTTTCGGCGAGTACGAGATCAGTCTGGAGATGTTCGAACGCGGCGTCCCCGACCACGAGGATCTTCGCGCCTCGCAAATCGCCTTTGCCTTGCCGGCCATGCTGTCGTTTGCCGAACATCCGACGCTGCTGTTCGAGGCGTTCGGCGAGGGGCGGGCCGTCGCGAACCGGGCGATTCAGAACGTGATGCTGCGGCTGTTGACCTCGCTGCCGCCGGGAAAGGTTCGGTTCACGATTATTGATCCTGTCGGTTTGGGACAAAACTTCTCTGCCTTCATGCATCTGGCCGACTACGACGAGAAACTGGTATCGCATCGCATCTGGACGGAAGGCGCTCACATCACTCAGAGACTCGCCGACCTGACCGAACACATGGAAGATGTGATTCAGACCTACTTGCGAAATGAATTCAAGACGATCGACCAGTACAACGCTTTTGCCGGTGAGGTCGCC
>JBGTHH010000154.1:0-3513 GCA_041746275.1 Pirellulaceae bacterium
TGGCTGGCAACTGACTGGCTTTCGCGACGTGACACGCTTGGTTGAAGCTCGACCCCGCTTGCCTGCGATACGCCTTCCGAAACCGACAGGGACTGTCGACGTCGCTCGCGGTAGATCCGCCAACCGTAGACCAGATACTCGATCAGAACCCAAGCCGTAATGACTCCGCCGCTGATCAGCGCGGCCGGAACCATCCAATTTGAGGTACCGTTCATTGCTTGTTCCTTCCCGCACTTTGACGAATCTCAACCGACGCTGGCTGTGATCGCAGATTGACCTGCATCGTCGTTTGGCGTGGGGGTGGAACCGAGTCGGTCTCTGGGCCTGAGACGTCTTCGGAAGTTACTTCGATTTCGAACTCACCCGGCAAAAAGTCGATATCCACGGCGCAGTCCGCAGGTTCAATTCTGCCAAATCGCCAATTCAGCTTCTGCCAAAACGGCAATCCCGATTCCCATTTCTTAATCGCGGCTCGCAGTTGCCGCACACTCGCATGTGTTTCGTCCCGGATTTCGGCCAGGACTTCGAGGGCTCCGCTGGGATGACCGCTCAGCATTAGCGCTGTGGCATAGTTCGCTTTGTAGATGGTCGGCAACTCGGCACGAACCCAGGTGCAACCGGGCTTGAGCACCAGCGCGCCCAACACACCAAGCGCATCGTCAAATCGCCTCAGTCGCATCAAACAGACACCGCGTGCATTACGCACCGCGGCGGCATCGCCCATCTTTCTGAGCAGGTCTAGCGCCTGCTGATGTTCTCCCAACGACACTTTTCGGATAACCCGTTCCAGACTGGTGTTACTCATAATTCAGGATCTCTTTCCAGGAATCGTTCGTCACGATTTCCGACCGCGACGAAGCCGCGCACGGACGGGACGAACGAATGATTAGTGCGAAACACAACACACGGTGAGAAAGTTGGCAGATCGGCGAGATCTAAATCTGCAAACGAGTGTGTCGTGCGATCAAGGAAAGAGGGTGGTCAGCTTGAGCGGAAGACCAGGTCGCCTCATGGCGAGTCAGGAAGGCGGTACGAGCGTCCGCCAAGACACAACTTGTGTGCGGCGCGGGCAGTTTACTTGCTCTGACCAACAACGCGGACGTGGATTCGACGTCGAGGCCCAGGACTGCTTGAGTCGACGAAATCGCACCGTTGGAAACCGTGAGACGATCCGACGAACCCGAGCAGTCAGTGGCCGGGAGAACCGACAAGGTAAGGCACAAGAGCACCACGATCATGAGGGTGTGGTGGGCGACGGCTCGGCCAAGCGTTAGCATGTTTCGTCGAATTCCGATGCGGGATCAGCTTTAACGTATGTCTATCCTATCCATCGGCAGGGAATTGGAATAGAGCATTGAAAAAATGTCGCGACACGCAAACTCCACTACCCCGCCCCATGGTGGACGCAGTCCAAACCTCGAAGACCAAGACCAAAGCCACAACTCTCGGTTGACCGACCGGCGTGATTCCCTCATCGATGCGTAGCGAGAACGGCCGGTTGCTCTTCGAGCCCAATAGTTCGGGCGTCTGGCGGACTAGCTGAGTAATGAACACCTCACTGACAACTTCGTCTTGGCCCCGCAGTCCGTGCAGCAGATACTAGCACAATACCAGCGGGAGAGCGGTCACCAGCAACACGCCCGTTGTGTTGATCACGGGTACAAGCAGCGATTCATAACGACGTTCGATGGCGATTGCCTTTCGTTCTGATTCGAGATTGTTAAACTCGGCGAGGCGAGAACTCTTGGCTTGCCGAGCAAGGCGTCATCTCGCTCAAGGCACTTTGGGTCAATGTTCACTACCCGGCTGGCAAAGCATCTGAGCACCGACTTTCCCGTTAGTCACTGCCTGAACCGCCCGGTGCGGAGCCGTGTGCTGTGGTGGTGTGAGGTCGCGGTCAGCGATAAGCACCCTTACCCGATTCGGCATCGCACTACTTACGAGATTCGAGTTCTTTGATTCGTTTCTCGAGTAAGTCCAATCGGCGGTACATTGCCTTTAGTGCCTCAAACTGCGACTCCGAAATTACGGCGACGCCGTCAATCAATATCTTTAACTTGAGCGTCTCGGCAGACTTCTGCGACGGGAGTTGCTCGCCATTTTTTCGCTTGCCGTAGATCGAAAGATTCAATTCAAAGTCAGCATCAACTCGTGGCGTTGGTCCTCCAAATCCGCCAAAAACCAGCCCAATGAATTCAGTGCCTTCGCTCGCTTTGATCGCGGTTGGACGGTTGCCGATCCCTCCATTCTCAAGTTGCAATGTGAGATATATGTCGGATACACTTTCCGGCGCATCGCTCGGCATTAGCATCGATTTGTAGTCAAAGTACAAATAAACGTCCGTTCCCGGTGGGTACAGTTTCGAACTGTCGAGAGGACGCGGATCAACAGGCTCTCCAAACGACGAACCAGCACGAGGTTTGCTTTTGTGCGCTGTCATCCACCGAAAATTGCTCAATGTCACGGTAGCATTCTCGTTCTTAAGTTCCACAGAATCCGGGAACTGTGCGTTGACGGGTAGAGAGTTGAAAGTAAAAACGATCAATAAAGTCGCGAACACATACTTAAACACGATGTTACTCCAGTTGGATCGGAACGACGAACCAGTGATGATCCGGAACGGCCTATCACCGACACCGTACCTGGCGATATGCCGACCGGGTTGGCGGGATATTCCCGCCGCAGTCGCTTGCACATTATCGACTGAAGCCGTTGTCTGTCAAATATTTCCAGCGATCGGTAGTGGAGTCGTACTGAGGGGAGGTTAGATTTCCCGTTCATATGGCAACTTGGCGACGAAGCCGAAGAACCAGAAGTAGTAGCGGCGGTTATAACCACCACGATTGTAGACGTTCCAGTTCAGGATAATCCAAGACTCTTGCTTGACGATCACGAACGGACATGGCGAAGTGAGTTGACCCAAGCTGGGAGGTCATGGAACGCCTGCTGGATGACCACTGAGGGTTCCAATGACCACTAGCGATACGATCAACAAAGTGCCGCTTAAGCACCCGTACATGACGCAACCGCTCCATCGTTTGCGTATGTATCCGACCACCATGCCCGGCGTTGAAGCAACGAGAAACAGGCCGATAAGACTGAACACGGTTAGGAAAGGGGCGGCCCGCAACAATGCGAACCCGACGCTCAAGACCGAGATAGCTGCCAGTAGCACTGATAGCGAAAGCTGTTTGCGAACCGAGTCTTCAGGAAGCGATGCCGGACAAGAACTCTTTTTCGCGTTGGCTCGTTCGCTGGGCATGGGGGCATTGTAGCACGAGGTGGCGACAGATTCGCCATCTCGTTTCGAGCCAGATGTACGGCGCAGAGTTCCGCGTCGTGCTTGACCAAAGCACTAAGCGCACACTCCGCCCAAGGCAGTCGGAGAACGAGCCGGTCGCCCAAGCCTTGCATCAGGTCGCACCGCGCCTTCTGGGTCGGCTTTGGCATTGTCGGTGCGAAGGCCGGCGGTGATCCTTCGACCGGACCAGGTCCCAGATGGCCGAGGCGGAA
>JBGTHH010000155.1:0-2282 GCA_041746275.1 Pirellulaceae bacterium
GGCGGGGGCGGTGCTGAACGCCGCCAACGAGGCGGCCGTGGCCAGCTTTTTGAATGGTCAACTGTCCTTTATCGACATCGTGCCGGCTTGCCAGTCGGTGCTCAACCAGCATCATTTTGATGCTAGTCCAGATTTGGAAAAACTTATCGAGCTCGATCGCTGGGCTCGCCAGGAGGTTACACGGTGGGTCTGTACTTGATTCTCGCGTTCAGTCTGCAAGATCTGGGTGATCGCGCTTGGATGATTGGAAGTGTCGCAGCCGGTTTGGGCTTTGTGATTTTCGTGCATGAGCTGGGACACTTCCTGGTCGCCAAATGGTTTGGCGTGAAGTGCGAGAAGTTCTACGTTGGCTTCGACGTGCCCATCAAGATTTTTGGTTTCCAGCTCCCGTCCAAACTCGTTCACTTCCAATGGGGTGAAACCGAATACGGCATCGGCATCATCCCGTTGGGAGGCTATGTGAAGATGCTGGGCCAAGACGACGACCCCCGCGCGGCCCAACAGGAACTGGATCGCATCCGCATCAAGACGAATCCGGGTCCAGAGACAGGCGATGCCGCGACGAGCGATGAACGCGGCACTGCCGCCAGCCCCGCTTCAGAATCAACGGCTGACGCGAAAACACAAGAGTACGTACTCGACCCCCGCAGCTTCCCCGCCAAGACCGTGCCGCAACGCATGGGAATCATTTCGGCTGGCGTGATCATGAATCTGATCTTCGCGGTCATCTTCGCCACGTTCGCATTTCGAGCCGGTGTCCCCTATACACCGTGCGAAGTTGGCGGCGTTGTGCCGGGTAGCCCTGCGTGGAACGGCGGCATCCAGGCTCAAAGCCACATTGTCCAAGTCGGCGACCGAGAGCGCCGTAAGGCGTTCTTGCGGTTCGACTGGGATTTAAGTAACGGCGTCAATATGGTTGACGATGGCGAGGACTTGTTGATCGTAACGCGCAGCGCGAACGGCGACGAACACTCCTATCAGATTCGTCCCAGCGTCTCCCATGCCCTGGGCTTCAAACGCCGCTTGCTCGGCATCGCGCCGGCACGCACGACGAAGCTATCCGCCGAGACCCCGGCGATGCCCGGCACTTCAGCCGCACAAGCCACACCGAAGCTACAAGGCGGCGACGTCATCACCGCCATCGACGGCACCGCCGTGAAGAGTGCCCACGAGTTGGAGGCGGCCCTGGCCATGAATCCAACGAATCCCATCACGCTGACGATTGAACGTTCGTCGAAAGCGGGTTCGGCACCCGCGTCGATCACCGTCGAAGAGATTGTCATTGCTCCTAATTTCATCAAGCGTCTCGGATTGGTGATGAAGATTGGCCCGATCGTCGGACTGCGACCCGATTCGCCTGCCACGCGCGCCGGTTTCCAACTCGGTGATGTCCTGGAAACGATCGCGGGTGAGCTGTTGCAGGACCCGATGTCGCTGCCCACGCAGATCCGACCTTATCTGGACCAAGAGATTGACGTTCAAGTTCGGCGGGGCAGTGAATTGGTCACACTGCGAGTGACTCCGCAAACTCCCACCTCATTCGATTGGACGTTCTCGGAAAACTCGCCGATGGCTGCCGTGGCCTTGGGTGTGGCCTTCGATGTTGTGCGGGAAGTCCAGTCAGTCGTTCCGGGCAGTCCCGCGGAGGCGGAAGGTATCCAACCAGGCGATATCGCCGTGGAGTTCCGCGCCTTGCATGACGATCCAAAAACACGTGCAGAGAATCGCGCCAACAACGAAGCGGGGCTCAAGATCGACGATACCAATCTGACTTGGCCGTTTGTCTTCAATGCCATTCAGAATCTCCAACCCACGCACACGCTGAGCCTCACGATGCAACGCGGTAGCCAAACGCAAGAGTTTCGTCTGAAACCACAGACGACCGACGAAATCAATCCGGATCGCGGATTGTGGCTGACGATGAAGCAGGAGACCTATGTCGCGCAAAGCTGGCGGGAGGCCGCGTTGTTGGGAGCCGGTCGCACTTGGGAGGATGCTCAGCGCGTCTTTCTGTTCCTGAGAAAACTGGTCACGCGTAAAATCGCGCTCTCCAATCTGGGCGGCCCCTTGACCATCGCGGCGGTCGCTGGCTCGGAGGCTTCTGAGGGACTGCCGCGTCTGCTGATATTCCTGACGTTCCTGAGTGCGAACTTAGCCGTCGTCAATTTCATGCCGATTCCCGCCTTGGACGGAGGACACTTTATCTTCTTGTTATGGGAAGGGATCTCGGGCAAACCGGTGAATGAACGCGTCCAAATCGCGCTAACCCTGGCGGGCGTCGG
>JBGTHH010000156.1:0-5231 GCA_041746275.1 Pirellulaceae bacterium
GACGCAACTGGATGCCTGGAAGCCCAAGCAACCGATCGTGGGCGAGCGGATCAATCCGCTGACGGGTCAACTCGAACCGCGTGCGATTCCCAAAAGCTATGGCTGCGACGGTGGCGTCGACTACGGCAACTTCTACACGATGCGAAGTGGCACGCCCGCGTTCTACGACAAGCGGTTGGAGAGCGGCGTCTGCAACATCAGCGGTCCACGCTCCGGTTGCACTAATAGTATCATTCCCGCCTGCGGTGTCTTGAACGTGCCGTACTTCTACGAAGGCTGTACGTGCAGTTACCCGCTGCCGGCCGGTTTGGCGATGATGAACATGCCTCCCGAACATGAACAGTGGGCGTCGTGGGGACCGGGAACGGCTGACAACATCCAACAGGTCGGCATCAACTTTGGAGCACCCGGTGATCGCATGACCGAATCGGGCACGTTGTGGTTGGAATATCCCAATCGAGGTGGTGCGTCGCCCGAGGTGCGAGTTCGAGTCGAGCCCGCATCGGCCACCTATTACTACCGTCATGCGCTCTGGATGCGGGAAGGGCAGGGTTGGCCGTGGGTCGCCGCCTCGGGAGTGCAAGACGCGTCGACCGTCATGATCGAAGGACTAAAGCCCGGTCAATTCACGGTTCGTCTGTACTTTGCGGAACCGAACGACGATGCCGCCGCACACCGTTTCGACGTGTCGATCAACGATCAAATGCTGCTCCCCGCGTTCGATGTGGCCGAGGCCGCGCAGGGTTCCCGACGCTGCATTGTCAAAGAATTTGACGGCGTCCAGTGCGATGGCACGATCACCGTGAAGCTGACATCGCGAACCGGACCAACGATACTCGGCGGCATCGAGTTGATCGCGGAGGATCGCTCGCCCAGCAACTAACTTGGGAAGGCGACGTATCGGACTTCATTTACCGGAGACGAGTTGGCCTTGTGCATCGGAACCCGCCGGGTCGAACATCTCGATGCGAAGCGGCTGCGTACGACTTTCGCGATCGATCGACAACGTTAATCGATGGGAACCGCGATCTAGCTCGAGCACCACGTCCTGCGTCAGGGGCGTGGGCTTGGTGTCGACCCACAGCGATAGTCCATCGATCGAGTTCCACCGAAAGCCGATCGGGCCCGCGGTCGATACATCCACATCAAAATTTACGAAGCTGGTTTGGGGTGTCTCGCTGTGGGGCTTCAGTTGCGGCAGATCGTCGAGTGGTAAGTCGCCATTAACGCGGCTGTAGGCCGATTGCCACGTTAATGCGGGGTCGTCTGTGGCCGCGATGTCGTAGCTGGTGCGATTCAATCGGCGAAAACCCTCCTCCGTCCAGGCCAACGTTTGCCACCGGCGCACCACACGCGCGTTGCCGATGGCGAAGTCACCGACTTTGCCCAGTTCGGACAGAAAGCGAACGAGATCGACCAGTTCGGTGCGCGTGAGCTGATCGACCGAACCGTCGGGCATCAACGAGCGTCCCTCGCGTTGCTCCTCGATCGCAGCCGTGGGAATCCGCACCTCACGATCCTCGGCGTCGCGCAGCACGATCTCGGTGTCGTTCTGTCGGAGCGGGATACCGGTGACGATTTGTCCCTTGTCGGTGAGTACGACCAATGAGTGGAAATTCTCTTTGAGTTTGCTGTTAGGTGTGATCAGCGACTCGACGAGGTAGTCGATCTGTGCGCTCGCGCCAACACTGATCAGGTCGGGCCCCACGCGTCCCCCGGCCCCACCGATGGCGTGGCACTTGGCACACTGAAGTTCGTTACGACGATAGATGGCTTCTCCGCGTTGAGCATTCCCGTGGGTCTGGACCTCCGCGACGAGTTCCTGAAGCAATTCCGGCGTTAGCTTCCAGCCCGCTTCGGCCAAACCGCCCGCTTGTTGAATCGCGGCGATCAACTCCGGAGTTGCTTGACTGCCACCACGGGCAGCGCGCAACACGAGCTTCGCAACGTCTGGAGGAAGCTTCACATCGACCAACGCTTGCGTCAATTCCGCTGGTCCGTTCTTGCGACTCAACAGCACCGACAGCACGAGCGCGGGATCGACATCCGGCGGCAGTTGATTCAGCAGGACGACTGCTCGTTGAGCGGCCAGCTTCGGAGCGATCACGGAGAGGCTGCGGACGGCTCGCAGGCGATCTGCGAAGTCCTCGCTCCGCGCGAGGCGATCGAGCGTTTGCACCGCAGCGGCCCCGCCTAACGAGGTCGTGGCATCGATCGCGGCGTCGCGCACATGACGCTCGGCCCGTACGTCGAGCACTAACTGCGATAACGAATCGCGCAGTGCTTCTTGCTTCCAGATGCCAGCCGCCCGCAGCGCGGCGGCGCGCAATCGCGGGTCGGGCGATTCGATCAAACGCGTTAGGGACGCCAAGTCCCCAGCGGGAATGACTTGACGTTGGCTGGTCGTCGCGACCAGCGCTTCGAGAAGCGTGGCGCGCGACTCAGCATTCAACTTCGAATCGGCCGCGCTGATCATCGCAAAGACTTGGCCCAACTCGTTGGCTCCACCCAGGGTCGCAATCACCGACAGCACGTTGGTGGCTCGTTCTCCGGCCACCGCGTCTTGTGAAATCAATCGCAACAGCGGTTCCACCACGGCGGGTGAATCGACGGCCTTGAGGGCAAAGGTGAGCCGATCGAGATTGCCGCCAAACACAACCTCACCCGCTTGGACCGCGGGCAGCCAGTGCGTTTCCAAGTCGCGAATCGTCCGCCAGAGAGCAAAGTCGAGGAAGTCGTCCAGCGGTTGGTCAAGCGCCAGCAAGGCCGTTTCGGCCGCTTCGCGCGAAGCAAGCTGACTCAAGGCACAGACGCCTTCCAACCGCACGCGCGGATGTTCGTCCAAGACAGCCGGTCGGAAGTAAGACAAGGGATGATCGAGGTGGTGCAACCACTGGGAGGCTACGCGAATGGCAGCCGCGCGGACGCGATGGTCGGAAGACTTGGTCAAAGCTCGCAATAACTCTTCTTGAGGCCGCTGGATCGATTGCCGAACCCACAAGGCTTCGAGTCGGTGGTGCTCGAATTGCGGATCGGCTGGGTCCAGCGCGGTGATCCAGGCCGTTAACGCCGCCTCGACCTCACTCGGATCGCGCTCCTTCAAGATCAACTTGGCAAACTGGCGATTCCATTCTTCCGGTTGTTTCAGCACCTCGAGCAGTTCGGGAATCGATGCCTCCTTCAGTTGCGGACGCTGCACCAACGGTCGCCCTTTCGCCGTGACGCGCCAGATGCGACCACTGACTTGATCTCGGCGCGGATCGCGGAAGTCAACTTCGCCATGTTGGATGATCGGGTTGTACCAATCAGCGATATAGATTGCGCCATCGGGTCCCATCTTCACATCGATCGGTCGGAAGGCGACGTGGGTGGACTTGAGAACCTCGACTTCCTGCCGCGCCGCATAACCCGAGCCATCCTCGGACAAGACGAAGCGGCAGACGCGATGAGCGCGAAAGTCGCACGTGACCAAACTGTCTTGCCAGTCGTCCGGCAAGTGGCGACCACTGACGATCTCCAAGCCGCAATGTTTCGGACTGCCCGGATTCAAACCGGTGACAATCCGTTTCGCTCCAGGTGCCGTGACAAAGACCGAACCGGGAAAGACATAATTGATTCCCTCGCGCCCCGCTCCATCAGTGGCGAACGATTGTCCCCAGGCATCGACATGATGCCCCCACGAATTGACCAAGCCGTAGGCCAGGACGTCCAGTTCCAACGTCTCGGGACGGAATCGCCAGATGCCGCCGCCATTGAGTCGCCGCACGCCGTAAGGGGTCTCGACGTGACTATGAATATAAATCGACTGATTCATGTACAAGCAACCGTCGGGGCCCCAGCGCAACGTGTGTAGCAAGTGATGCGTGTCTTCCGTGCCGAACCCCGAGAGCACCACGCGGCGCTGGTCGGCTCGGCCATCGCCATCGGTATCGCTGAGGTGCAGCAGTTCGGTGCTATTGACCACATAGGCACCGCCATCGCCCGGAATCACGCCGGTGGGTATCAGCAGTCCGTCGGCAAACACCGAAGCCTTCTCGGCCACACCGTCCCGGTCGACGTCCTCGAGAATCAGGATCTTGTCGTCGGCCGGTTGGCCAGGCTTGATCTGCGGATACAGCGTGCTGCTGGCGATCCATAAACGACCTTCCTCGTCGAAGTTCATCTGAATCGGCTTGGCCAGCAGCGGATCGGATGCGTATAGATTGACCTCAAAACCATCGGCCACGATGAACGAACTACGCTCGATTTCCGGATCGGGATTGGGAATGTCCTTCAGCTCGCGTTGTGCCTGTGCGGGCGCGGCGATGAACAACCCGAGTACTAGCAGCACAAGGATTTGTCGCGCGTGGTGGGTACTTGGGACTCGATCCGAACGATCAGACAAGACCGTCATGATGGGAACTACCTGTGAGGCGTGGAAGGAAGTCGTCGGGAGTGTGGGAAATCGAGAACTGCGATAAAGGCTCGACCGAGCGATCACGACCGACTACGGAGAGAATAAATCCTCGAGGCTCAACTCGCTATCTTTTTTCTTCTGGTCCTTGGGCTGAGATTTTTTGCTGGCGGTGGGCTTCTTCGTGTCGCTCACCATTCCCAGTTTCTGTGAGGACGAAATGGAAATTCGATTCGCATACACTTGGTCTTTCTTTCCCAAGTAGTACCAACCGTCCAGTTGAATCGAATCCCCTTCGCGGGCCAGTGAGTAGTCGTAAATATCGACCGAGATGCTGGCTTTCTTGTCGAGAGTGCTTTGTACTGCGGTGCCTCCAGCCAACACAATCAGATTGCCATCCTTCACACCTTGCAGCGTACCGGTCACGGTGAAGGTCATCGTCTCGGGAGCTGCTTGTTTTTTCGTAGGGTCTTCATCGCTGAAGAGACCAGCGGCACCACTGAGGCTTCCTTCGGGAACCAGACCAAGCTGGGTATCCGCTCGCGGTGAGATCACCTCCAACTGTCGCAGTGCAGCCAGCGGCTTCCCTTTCTTGTCAAAGGTGTTTTTGAACCGCACTAGCATACCCCGTTGCAACCAACCAGGCTCGGCCGAGGCGACAAACGAAATCTGTTGCGGTCGATCGGGAACCTTGACCAGCCACGGCTCTCCCGCTTCACTTGTGATCGCCAAAATACCGGGTCGCACCGCCGTCACTTTCCCCGTGGCGTTCACGTTCTCGCGGGGCACATCGACGGCTTGCTGCCCACAAACCGTAGATAGCATCCCTAAGAGGAAC
>JBGTHH010000157.1:0-2620 GCA_041746275.1 Pirellulaceae bacterium
GATCAAATATCCGCCGTTGGCACGGTGCAGCGCGCCCGGGCGAATCAATGTAAAGTCGGTGATCAGGGCTCCCATATACGTCTTGTGTTCGACGCGTCCCAGCAGGTTGTGATAGTTTGGATGATCCTCGTGAATGACCGGAGCCCCGGTCGCGTCGCCATAGTCAACTAGCAGATTTACCTGATATCGCTGAAACACGGCGTGATTCGGCATGCTCAAACCCAGCATGACCGCCGGCTCCTCCGCGGGCCGGAATTCGTCGGCCTGTTCGGTCACATCTTTCTCGACGGCTTCCAGGTAGGCGGCGATGTGGGGCAAGTCGGCGTACTTCTCTTTGATTTGCCGGAGCGAATGGCCGATTGCCGCCGTCGTGGCCTCACGGTTGAGTTGTTTGATCGCGCTGCGAGCTTCCTTGCGCCACTGGGGGACGCGTTCGACAAGTTCCTTCAGCTCTTGCTGCAAGATTTCGACGGTGGCTTCGATGTGCCTTTTCTCGTCGTCGGAAAGCTGATCGAACTCCTCTGGCGAGATAACTTCCTCACCCTTTAGCGGTGCCAGGGCGAATCCGCCGGGCGTGCGGACGAGTTGAATTCCTTGCGACTTGGCCTTCTCGCCCAACTTGGAAAAGGCCTCGTCGTGGTGCTGCTTGGCGGCTTGGTCGATCTGGGCGACACGTTCTTGATGCTCCTCCGCATCGATGGCGGCAGGAATCGAAATCTTCAGATCGTCAACAAGCCGTTCCATGTCGTCCCGAAAAGCGCCGCCTCTTCCCCCTGGGAGTTGGAGTGGAGTAGGCTTGTCCGCGTGATCGAAATTCTGGACATAGCACCAATCGGAAGGTATCGATTCATGCCGGGATTGCTTCTCGAGCAACTCTCGCACGATGGTTCGCTTGCCCACACCGGGCGGACCAAGCACAAACAGGTTATAGCCTTCGTGCCGCATGCCAATCCCGAACCTCACGGCCGCCAGCGCGCGTGACTGACCGAGGACGTCATCCAGTTCGTCCAGATCCTCGGTGGTGGCAAACCCAAGTTCCTCCACGGGACAGTGCCAACATAATCGATCCGGCGCAAGAGGCTCAGACGCACTCATCCGCTGTCCTTCCCGATGAATAAAGTTCAATGCTGCATTACATTCGAAGTTAAATGGTACATTATTCGCTCAGTGGTGCCTGTGCTATAGCGGAAAGTAGCTTACCTGTGCGTTTTTTGCTTTGCCGGAAATGAGCAAATGGACCTGTCGTCACGTGAAACCCAGAACGAGTCGGCCGTGGGAGACGAGCGTAGTGACGAGCAATTGCTTGTTCGTTATCGCGATGCGAGTGACGTGTGTGCGTTTGAAGAACTGGTTCATCGCTACGAAAGACCGATCTACCGGTATCTGGCGCGTTATCTCGGCAATGCGGCACTCGCCGAGGAAGTTTTCCAGGCAACCTTCCAGCGCGTGCATGAGAAGTGCGGCATGTTTTCGGAGGGACGTCGAGTTCGTCCTTGGTTATACAGCATTGCCACGCACCAAGCGATTGATGCCTTGAGAAGGGAATCACGGCACCAGTCCGTCAGTCTGAACGAGACACATGGACTTGATGGTCACGATCCGACGCCACTAATCGCCTTGCTCGAATCCCATGTCCCGACGCCACTTCAACAGATCGAACAGCACGAACGTGCGGCCTGGGCGCGCCGCGCGGTGGACCGCTTGCCACTCGAACTTCGCGCAGTGATTCTGTTGATTTACTTTCACGGCTTCAAGTATCAGGCCGCTGCGGAAGCTCTGGAGATACCGCTCGGGACCGTCAAGTCGCGGGTTCACAAGGCGCTGTTATTATTGAATGAATCGTGGTGGAAAGACCATCGCGCGGCGGAGGATGAAGTAGATGCACGATGAACTTGTTGGCTATCTGTTGAATGCCTTGGAAGAGGACGAACTGCGGCGTGTCGAGCAGCTTCTCGCTGTGGACAAGCAAGTTCGTATACAGCTTGTGTTGCTGCGGCACGCCTTGCTTCCGCTCGAGAACGACACGCCGGACGAAGGACTGCCGCGCGGCCTTGCTGCGCGGACTTGTGAATACATTCGCAACTCGCGAAAGGCCTAATCGTGCAAGCCAGCCCCAGCTCACTGGTTCGCACATATTGCGACACAAATGGTACACTACTGACGTAGGTTTCGTGTCGCGATTCTCGAAGATGTGTGGTAGGATAGCGATCGTACTCCTTCCGTTTGGATTGCTACAGCGACGCTGGGAGAAGGCCGACCCTGATCAGACAGGCTTTGACTTCTTCGAATAAAAGATTCGTCCTGTCTCTCCGGCGTCAGTGTTCTGGACGGCACAAGTCCATCCTCGCAGCCATGCTCGGTTTTTCGGGTGGCGTCATGCTGGCGACAACGTACGGATCGGACTAGCTGGTTGCGCGCCGCAATGCACTCGCCGGTGTCATGTTCTCTTTGTCTCTGTCAGAGGCCGGGCAGGTATTCGAACTGGCCCGGCCCAGAGCACGCTACTATCCGACAGTTCGCATAGCGGATAGACCACGGCGACCGTCACACGCAATTGTTACCTTCCGCGTCGGCTCCAATAGTAGCCACCACCTCCGAGGCCACCAAAGAGAAACAGCAC
>JBGTHH010000158.1:0-2211 GCA_041746275.1 Pirellulaceae bacterium
TGGGCCGGGATTGCAGTATCTCATCGCCGACCTTGACTCCAACGGCTGGCCGCAGTCGGGCCGCAACCGGGCGGTCGACCTGCTGCGGCGGGCGTTCGCGTTTCACCTCGGCGGCGACCAGCATCTGGCGACGATCGTCCAACACGGCATCGAGACCTGGGATGACAGCGGATGGTCGTTCGTCGTCCCAAGCATCGCGAACTTTTACCCGCGGGCCTTTGCTCCTAAAAGTACGGGCGAGTATGTGGTTCCGGAGTTCGCGGATTACACGGGCCGGTTTCGTGATGGTTTTCTCAATTATGTGACGGTCCATGCCGCGACGAACCCCGGTCGCCCGATGGGGCACGAGCCTGCGGAACTGCACGACAAGATGCCGGGCTACGGCATCGTACGACTGAACAAACGCGAACGCAGTATCGTGATGGAGTGCTGGCCGCGCTTCGCCGATCCGGCGGTGCCAACGGACAAGCCGTACGAAGGTTGGCCCAAGACGATTTCGCAACTGGATAATTATGGCCGCGAGGCGGTCGCTTATCTTCCGAAGATCCAGGTGGCGGGCGTGGTTGATCCGGTCGTGCAAGTGATGGACGAGGCGACGAACGAGATTGTTTATACGATTCGCATTCAAGGCACAGCGTTTCGGCCGAAGGTATTTGCTCCAGGAAAATACACGCTGATCGTTAGCGAGCCGGACACCAATCGCACTTGGAAGAAGTCCGGTATCGAGGCGGTGTCGGCCGACAGTATCGCCACGTTGGAAATCACTCTCTAAACTTCGGGACATATCGCCCATGCGACGATTTAACTCTCCATGTTGGTTGGCTGCCGTGATCCTGTGGATCATCGCCGCGAGCGTAGCTGTTAGCCAGACTGCGTCCGCCGATGAAACTTATCGAGAGCTGGCGGATTGGCTACAAGCGAACCAGGAGTCAATCGACGATTTAGTGCCCTGGCCGGCGCTGAAATCTTCGAGCGGTATGGTCTTCCGAACGCCCGAAGCGGCGTACTTCTCGCTGACTCCATGGCCCAGCGACGGCAAACTGTCCGTCCCACGACTCAACAATCCGATCACATCCGTCTACTTGCTTGGTAAGCCATCGGAAGCCTTGAAGCTGACCCCTGAACCGAAATCCTGGAAGGTCGACTTGCCCGAGCAATTGCCTGCCGATGTGCGACCGGTGGTGGTGCTCAAGACCGTGGGCTCGCCGCACCTGCCGCTGGTTCCGGAACAGATCCAGGCCAACGCCGAGGGCATCCTTGTCTGTCCGGCTCATCAGGCGGTCACGCATGGCGAGATGTTGCGATACGAACCGCAACCGCACAAGAACACGGTGGGCTACTGGGTGCAACCGCGAGATTGGGCACAGTGGCATCTCGTCGTCGCGCGGCCGGGTCGCTTCACGCTGTCGATCTTGCAAGGCTGTGGGACGGGGCAAGGAGGCAGTACTGTCGGGGTCTACCTTCGTCCGGCATTCGACCCGGCTCCGAATGGCGCGGCTCCGATTGACGCGACTCCGATTGACGCGCCTCCGATTGGTGGGGCGGCGATTGAACCGGTTCAAGGCGAGCCCGATGTGCAGTTCATCGTGCAGGACACAGGGCATTTTCAGAACTTCGTCGCCCGCGAACTCGGTACAATCTCCATCCCGGTTGCTGGCAAGTACACCTTGGAACTTCGCCCTCGGGAACTCAAGCACAAGGCGGTCATGGATGTCCGCGAGGTGCGACTGGTGCCTCAACTTGGCCCATAGGCCAGAAAGTTATCGATGGCGGACGTTCAAACCGCGGCGAAAAAAATCATCGCCAATGTCGAGCGAGCAATTGTTGGTAAACGACAGCAGTTGATCCTCGCCTTGGTCGCATGGTTCACGGAAGGACATATTCTGCTGGAAGATGTGCCCGGCGTCGCCAAGACCATGCTCGCGCGGGCGCTGGCACGCAGTGTCGGTTGTACGTTCAAACGAATTCAGTGTACGCCCGATCTGCTCCCGAGCGACGTGACCGGGGCATCGATCTTCAATCAGAAGACGTCCGAGTTTGAGTTCCGCGAAGGACCGATCTTTGGTCAGATCGTCTTGGCGGACGAAATCAACCGCACCACGCCGCGCACCCAAAGCGCCTTGCTGGAGGCGATGGGCGAGCGCCGCGTCAGCGTGGACGGCCAGACCTACACGCTCAAGCCCCCCTTCCTGGTCATCGCCACCCAGAACC
>JBGTHH010000159.1:0-3137 GCA_041746275.1 Pirellulaceae bacterium
CCGATTCGTATTGAGACGGTTGGCGCCGAGGCACCGGCCGCGTTGCGCGTATCGGTGAATCGCGCCGTTTCGAGCTTCCTGTGTGCGGTAGGTCCCCAAGTTCCGCTCGCCGGCGCAGGCCCCACGTACCGAGTCCCGCTCACGATTCCCAGCACCTACAAGCCGGGTCGGTACGCCCTGACCGTGGCCGACGCCTGGAGCAGCGAAACCCGCAAAGGCCTCCCCGGCCCCTGCACCCCATTGATTCGGCTGATCGTGACCGAATGAGGTGAGATCGAGTCATCCCGCCTCGGCGGGGGCGTTTCCTCCGTTCGTGACCTGATGACACAACTCGCCATCGCCGTGCGTTGCCGCGATTCACCCCACGGTCGCGAGCGCGGGTGATGGAAGAAGATCGGGAGCAGCGTCGGACAATGACTTGGAATATCGCTGGCGATCGGGTTCCCAGCGTTCGCCAGGTGTCCCATCGTAGTAGACGATTTCCAGCGAACCGTCGTGATGTTCGACCAGCGCGGTGCAGTTCTCGACCCAATCGCCCGTGTTGCAATAGATGATCGGCCCGTCGGTCGTGATCCGCGGCATGTGAATGTGGCCGCAGACAACACCATCGCAGTCGCTGCGATGCGCCGCTTCGACAAGCTTGGCCTCGAAATCGCTAAAGTGATTCACCAGCGACTTGACCGAGCCTTTCAGCGACGCGCAGAACCGATAGCGATGATGAGGCTTTTGCTGCCATCGGTTCAACCAATAGTTCGTCAGTAGTAAGGCATCGTAGAAAACCGTCGATAACTGTGACAACCAGCGAGCTTCGACTTCGATGCGATCGAAACGATCGCCATGCACGACGAGCAAACGCTGGCCCGTTTCGGTTTCGTGGATAAAATGCTGCGCGACTTCCATGAAACCGAGGTTTTCCAGAAAGTCGCGGAGAAAGTCATCGTGGTTACCGGGAGCGTAACAAAGTCGCGTGCCAGCTCGCGACAGATCTAGCAGGCGACGGAGCACCTGCGTGTATTCTGGCCTCCACAACCAGCGGCGGCGGAGCTTCCAGCCATCCACGAAATCGCCGACAAGGTAGAGCGTTTCCGGCTGATAAGCATGGAGGAAGTCGAGAAACAGTTTCGTGCGTCCGTGTCGGCAACCCAGATGGACGTCACTAACAAACAGCGAACGGACTCGTCCGCCCTGGCATCCTTTGCGATCGATCATCGCGTCCTCCATCCTGAAAGAGGCGTGGTGGAAAACTCCCAATCGTTCTTTCCTTCTGGCGGCGATCGGCACACGATGACAACGTTTGGGGCGTGACGAACGTGTGCGAACTTAGCTCGAACACCAGGGAGTATCGTCAGGGATTGCGAATATTTCGTGAACGCGCGATGAAGGTCTCGACAAGTTTTCCAGCCGCTAGTCTTCCACGCCGTACTGCTTCAGCTTGCGATACAACGTCTTGCGATCGAGCCCCAACAGCCGCGCGGCATTCGTTTTGTTGTCTTGGCAAGCTTCCAGGACATGCAGGATGTAACGCCGTTCGATCTCGGCGAGTGGAACGAGTTCGGCGGGGTCTTGGCCCGCGATCAGGATTTGTTGGCTGCGATGCTCGATTATTTTGGCGGGCAGATCCTCGACAGTGATCTTTTCGTAGCGAGTCAACGCGACCGCACGTTCGATGACGTTGCGGAGTTCCCGTACATTTCCGGGCCATGTGTAGGCCATAAGCTTCTCGGCGGCACTCTCGTTGATGCCTACCACGGCCTTGCCCGCCTGGGCGGCGAACTTGGTGAGAAAAGCCTGTGCGATCAACAGGATGTCGATGCCTCGCGCGCGGAGCGGAGGCAGCTCCAACTGAATGACGTTCAGCCGATAGTAAAGATCATCGCGGAACTGATGTTCCTCGATGGCCGCTTCGAGATCGCGATTCGTGGCGGACAGGACCCGCACGTCGAACGCGGTTTCGTGGTTGCCCCCGACTGGACGAATGACACGTTCTTCGAGCGCCCGCAGCAACTTGACTTGCATCGTCAACGGAATCTCGCCGACTTCATCCAGAAAGAGCGTGCCGCCGGTCGCTTGCACGAACAGTCCTTGCCGCGCGGACTTGGCGTCGGTGAACGCTCCTTTGACGTGGCCAAACAGTTCGCTCTCCAGCAGCGATTCGGGTAGCGCCGCGCAGTTGACGGCAATGAACGGTCCCGCGGCGCGGCGACTGCGGCGGTGCAACGAGCGAGCGACCAGTTCCTTGCCGGTCCCACTTTCGCCGGTGATCAACACCGAAGCATCGGACTCGGCCACGCGCGTGAGTTGGTCGAACATGCGCTGCATCACCGGGCTCTCACCGATAATCTCGCCCAAGCCGTGGGACCGCTCGACCGCCGCGCTTAACCGCGCGACCTGTTCCTGCAAACAGTGGTGCTTCCAAGCCCGAGTCAGCGCCAGCGCCAGCAGATCCAACTCGATGGGCTTGGTGACAAAGTCATAGGCTCCGGCTCGCATCGCGGCGATCGCCGTTTCGAGGCTTCCAAAACCGGTCATCACCACGACGGGAATATTGGGCCACTGAGCCGCGATTTGCTCGCACAATTGAATCCCGGTGGTCCCCGGCATCTTGATGTCGGTCAAGACGACGTCAAACTCCTCCTCCTGAAGAATGCGCCACGCTTGTTCCGCCGAAGTGACCGAACGCGGGACGAAGTCGCGGAGAGCCAAGTACGTTTCCAACAACTCGCACATGCTCCGTTCGTCGTCGACGACTAGGATTTTTCCAGCCACACACTACTCCCGAGAAAGATGGATGGAGAAACAACTGCCGCATCCCACTTCGCTGGTCACATCGATCCAACCGCCATGTTCCTGGATGATACCGTAGGCAATCGACAAACCCAGTCCTGTGCCGTCGCCCACATCCTTGGTCGTGAAGAAGGGCTCGAAGATCTGCGCGAGGTGCTCGGGTGCTATACCTGTCCCTTGGTCGGTGATGGCGATGGTGAGGTACTCGCCGACCAGGGCTTCGGCGGCGTGCGGATGTCGCAGCCACTCGGTCGTGAAAGCCACATTGATGTCGCCGCCGTCCGACATCGCTTGCATGGCGTTGATGAATACATGCGTGAGTACTTGTTGCAACTGGGATCGATCCACACGCG
>JBGTHH010000160.1:0-4181 GCA_041746275.1 Pirellulaceae bacterium
GGATTGAACGCGGCGTGGCCGGACGCGTGTTGTTCACCGGCTCGATCAACGGGTTGCTGGCCGAACCCGATCACTCGGCTTATGACACGTCGAAGGGTGCGGTGGCGACCATGGTGAAGAGCCTGTGTGTCGCCTTGGCCCCGCACAACATTCGCGTGAACGGATTGGCTCCAGGACTGGTGCGAACCCCGCTGACCAAAGCCTTGGATGAAGACCCCGCACTCGACCGGTGGATGAAGTTACACACGCCCAATGGGCAAGTCCCTGGTCCGGAAGTGTGTGGCGAGGCCGCGGTGTTTTTGGTCAGCGACGGCGCGCGGCATATTCACGGGCAGATGCTGATGGTCGACGGCGGGATGAGCGCTTGGCAGCAGCCCGATCTACCGCGCGGCTAGCCGATTCAACACAAGGCGAGAACGTGCCTTGGCGGAACAATCGCTCGACCGCCCTCACCCCGTCGCGGCGCAACAACATGCTGTGTCGTTCAATGGGCGACTTCACGATATCGACCGCGACTTCGTGCGCGGCGGCATGGGAAAGAAACTGCTAGTGCGTTGAATATAGTCGACATAGCCCGGCCGGTTCTTGGTCAGAGCCGCCTCCAACATCGGTACGCCTGAAACGCGAATCAGGAAGAACGACATCAGCAGCGGGCTGAGGATCGTCCACCAAGCTCCACCGGCCAACGCGACCAGGTAGATGCCCCACCAAATCATGAAGTCGCCAAAGTAATTCGGATGCCGGGTATATCGCCACAATCCGCGATCCATTACGCGTCCTTGGTTGCCTGGATCGGCCTTGAAACGGGCGAGTTGGTAATCCCCCACGGTTTCAAACACCCAGCCGATCCCCCACACCACGCCTCCGACCGCATCCAGCCACATGAGGCGCTCATGCGAAAGCATCGCCGCCTGGATCGGCCAAGCGACGAACCACATGATCAAGCCTTGTAATCCAAAGACGGTGATCAGACTGACTCGCGGGAACGCCGCACCATGTTTATCTCGCATGGCCCGATAACGATAGTCCTCGGGCTTCCCGAAGTTCCGCCAAGTCAAATAACCCCCGAGTCGCAGCCCCCACAACGTGACCAAGGTGAGCAGCAGCACCCCGCGAGTCGCCGTCGGTGCGGTCAAGCCGAAGCTGACCCAGGCGATCACGACGAAGCCGAATCCCCAGAACATATCCACGATGCTGGCGTCGCGCAAGCGCAAGCTGACCAACCACATCGCGAACATGATGCCCAAGACCAACGCCAGATTGATTCCAACGAGCAAGGGGAAATTCATGTGTGGAACAAAACCCTGTTGACCAAGAGTTTCACCTTTCGAGCCACTGGGATGATATCCGCCTGACAAGTCCCGTGATTTCTCGCGAATTCGCACGAGTCTTAGGGATTCAAATGAATGACTGGCGGAAAAGTTTGCCAACGTGGCGATTATTCTCAGGATTCCTGCAACACACTCGACGGCCGGCGCATTGTAGTGGTACAAAGCCGAAGTGGATTCCGACCAACGTTACTCTGGGATCATGTGGATCATGACGGGTCAACTCGCTAGTCTGCTGGCGGAGTGTAGCCGAGTGAAGGATTCAGCTAGGGAGCAGTTGCCGACGGTGTGGGCCGAGATCGTCGGGCAATTGGCTCAACTAGCTCGTGCTTTGGGCGTGGACATCACTCGTGCCGAGGACGTATTGCAGGACGTGTATGTGACGGCGTCGGAGAAATCGCCCTGCGAGGCCACCCACGAAGAGTTGCGGCGGTGGCTGTTTACGGTGACGGCCAATCGTTGCAAGCTAGAACACCGCCGTCATAGCCGCTGGCAACGAATGCTCGGTGGAGTTGGCCACTGGTGGATGATTCGCCAAACGACCGCGTCGGAAACCGATCTGGTCAGTCAAGCGGAAGACCGGGAGCTGGTCCGACAGGCCTTGGATCAACTGCCGGTTGCCTTGCGATCCGTGTTGGTATTGCGTTACTTCAGCGGATTCAACTCGAAGGAAATTAGCGAGATTCTCGAAATGCCCGACTCCACCGTACGCAGCCATTTGAGGTCCGCCCGGAGGAAACTTGCCCAGGCACTCTCACATGCGGGATACATCCATGACTGATCGAACGTGTCACGATTTCCAAGCAACGTTAGTCGACTACGCCGACGGTGAATTGGCATCGGAAGTTGCTCGGCAAGTTGCGGAACATTTGGCTGACTGCCCGGAATGTAGCCGGCACTTGCGGATGCTACAGCATTCACTGGACTTGGCTCAGCAGGTGTGGCGCGAATCGGCCATCGAAGCAAGATCGTCAGTCACCACGGTTGGTCGCGCGTACCCAACGGTGGCAATACTCGTCGCAATTGCCGCGATTTTGCTGCTGGTCACGGGCCTAGCGTTCCAATGGCGGTCGCTGAAGGTCGCGTCCTATCCCGCGCCAAGTCATACGACGATCGCACCGATGACCGGTTCGTCTCCGGTTGATGTGACGGCAGGGGCGAACGAATCGCCTTCGGAAGTCCACGACGAGGGCGAGGAGGTTATACAGTGGATTGCGAGGCAAGAGAGAGTCGCTCGGCTGCGCGCGGCGGCCGACATCCTAGGACAGGAACCTGACTTAGCGGAGTTCAAGCGACAAGCTGACTTGTATTTGATCAAGGTCGACGGTCATCCGCCCGCTCGGGGAGACGGCTCGCAATGAGGTCCGGAGAGCAGCTTCCAAGACTAATTAATCTACCCTGTTACCCTTCATAGTGAGTTGCCAGTCATGAAATCGATACGACCACTCGCCATCCTGTGGATTCTGCTTCCACCTCTCGCCTCCCATGCCACGCAGCCGGATTCTGCGACGGTTGTGCCGAGCAGCGAAGATGAGGCACGTCGCGTCGCGATCGACGCAGTCGACGTCACGATTCCAGAGCGGAAGATTCAGTTTGAGCACGACGAGAACGCCTTTCGGCAAAAACTGTTTCGCGCCGATCCAGAGCTTCTTGCACAAAAGTATGTGGCCTCAGTTCGATTTCAATTTCCTAGAGAGACTGCGCCATCGCGAGATGTAGTTCGTCAGCTTCCTAAAGAACTGCAGGCACTACTTATTTATGACGCTCAGGCGATTCTTCTGGGCCTTCAATTTCCTGGTCCTGTCCGATACCTGAGACCACATGAGTATTTTGCTGGATTGATAGCGAATCTTCCTGAGGACAATAAACCTGCTCTGGAGGCACTAGCGTTTTTCACGAAAGACGATGAAATCACTCCGTTTTCCACGACCGCCCGCACACATGATGAACTCCGTCCACATCAAGGCACGTTTCACATCCCGGCCCTCACTGCCGAAGATGCTCAGCAGCGGGCAGAAACTTTGATTCATCTGTTCGACTATGGACTGACCCTGCCGATTCTGAAGCATTTACAGGCACTAAAGCTCGACGAGGAAGCGAAACTACTCGAAGTCGAGAACGTTGCCGCGAAGGCTCAAGAGACCATTGACGCCATCTCGAAGGAATTGGAAGAAACACAGGTGATGTCGGCCGAGGTATTGACGGCGCTCACAACGCAGCAGAGGTTGTTGACCATCGATCTGGCGGGTACGAAAGCTCGCATGTTTGCAGCCGCCAAGATGCTGACTCGTGGCGACTTGACCCAAAGTCGCATTGAGCATATCGAGAATATTAAGATCACTTCCGAAATCGAAATGGCTGGGTTGGCGGAACGTCTGAGACTTCTGGACGAGATCATCGGCCAAGCTCGACAACGATTGCAGGTAAGCAAGAACATGGGGAATGCCAAGATGCAAATCGCTTCTAATACCATGAGCAAACGACGTTTGGAACAGCTAATCGCCAAGTATGTGGAAGCCATCGACTTGCTGAAGCCTTTCCCGCTTGTCGACGACAAAGTGGTCATTCAACCACTTCAGTGGACCGAGTAAACAGGTGGGCTGGGAGGGTGCCCGGAGTGTTGCTCCAGGCCGATCGACGTCAAACTCTTGTCGCGAACTCGCGTCGACCGACGCGACAGTGATTAGACTGGAAGGAAGTTCTCCAACCTTCCGACATCGATCTCCCGCACTCTATGACCGACAGCCCTGACGAGATCCTGCTGCAACTGGACGATGTTCGCCGCACCTTCCGCATGGGAGACGTGTCGGTGCTCGTATTGAAAGGGGTCTCGCTCGACGTGCGGCGCGGCGA
>JBGTHH010000161.1:0-3461 GCA_041746275.1 Pirellulaceae bacterium
TTCTCCGACGAGGTAGAACTCTTGTCCTTGGTATCGCACCGAATGGATCGGGATCTTAATACTCGTGTCAATCAGCAACGACTTCTCGGACGGTCGCGGCAATTGATGATCGGGCGGAGGCGCGGGACCGTGGATGGGGCCATCGCCGCTGGAAGATGTGCCACTGCCGCCGCCCGCTGGACCACGAGCGTTAGGCAGGCCGGGGCTGGTGCCTCCACCGTAATCGTTGTCGCCCGGGTCGGTGTCTTCATCCGAATCTTCTTGTGCCTTGGGAGCTGAGCGGGAACCGAAGGCGTGGTCGGCACCCGTGCCTTGGCCGGTGAAGGCGAAGACGATGCCGTCGCCCAAGCCGATGATCGCGCCCGTGGGTACCGCGACGGTGGATGAGACGAAGCCTTGGTAGTAGTCGCCCATGCGGCGGATCGCCTCGAACGACGACAGCGATGCGTCGGTGGAGCCGTAACCGTCCATGAGGAGATCGTAGGATAGTTCAAACTCACGCCGCTCGGCGGAGCCACGCTCCACATCCTTCGTAACCTGCGACAACGTCGGGAACGACTGCGGCAACTGATGGCGAGGGGTGGGCACCCAGCCGAAGAACCGCATCGCATTGACATGCGAGCTGTCGTAGAAACCCCCAAACATCGCGCCCTCGTAGTAAGCGTAATCGTCATCGTGCGCGTAGTCTTCCGCGATCACGGCATCGACGGCATGGGAATAGACGTTCGGCAACGTGGGCGGCTCCGGCTTGTCGGGAGTGTGCGTTCCCGCATGGTAACCGACCGTCTCGTCAACCGCCACGCCGATCGCCTGTTCCAGAGCCGTCTGCGTTGTTCGCAAGTTGTTGGCAGGTGGTGGGATGGTGGGGGCTGGAATTCGGGGTTCCCCGCAGGAGCAGTCGGTGAGGTTGCGATTTGCACCGGTTTTTCGCAGGTCTGGGTGGCGCGGGAAATTTTTTCATGATTTTTCGACCGGCGGCCGAACCGGCGGGGGATGGCTAGCGTAGTGCCAGGCAACTGACCTACTTCACTTCCTGTCACGGAGAGACGCCATGCGGATCGCAATGACCAAGCCTCTGTTTGCTTGGGATGAATTGGAGGACAGTCCGACTTTAGGCACGTTGCAGTCGTTGTTGGAATCTTTGCCCGATGGCGCGTTGTTGGCTTCGCTACGCAGCGCGCGAGGCAAAGGACGCGATGACTATCCGGTTCATGTGTTGTGGGGAGCGGTCGTCCTCTCGATCGCTTGCCGACATGTCGATATGGAAGCTTGCTTGGCCGAGTTGCGGCGCAATGCGGGCTTGCGGAGATTGATTGGGATCGAGACCGAAGCCCAGGTCCCCAACGGCTGGAACATGTCCCGGTTCATGGCCGTGTTGGGCGAAGAACCGCATCGTACTTACCTGAAGAAGATCTTCGATGTCTTGATCGCCCAGTTGGGCTCCGTCGTGCCGAGCTTGGGACAACACACCGCCGGTGATTCGACCCAACTCAGCGGGCGGGCGGCTGACCCGGCCACCGCGGCCGACGAGATCGCCTCGGGGCTACCGCAACCCAGCGGCGGTCGCAAAGAGTATACGGACGACGACGGGAAGGTTACCAAAGTAATCGAATGGTTTGGTTACAAGCTGCACTTGCTGGTCGACGTGAAGCACGAGGTCGCACTTTCCTATGAAATCACGGATACGAAAGCCGGCGATGGCCAGACGCTGCCCGCAATTCTCGCTGAGGCCCAAGCCAACTTGCCAGCGGGCCGAATCGAAACCCTGGCTTATGACAAGGCTGCCGATACGAACGACGTGCATGAACTGCTGTCGTCTCAAAACATCAAAGCCGTGATCGAGAATCGCAAACTGTGGAAGGAAGAACCCGAACGGATGTTGCCTGGTCACGATGGCAATTCCAACATCGTCTATGACGAGGCGGGTACGGTCTATTGTTACGACCGGGTGAGCGAGCCGATCGTCCGTCACCAGATGTCTTATATCGGCTACGAGCCGGATCGCGAAGCCATCAAGTACCGTTGCCCCGCCAAGCATGAAGGCTGGGAATGCCCGATGTCGGAGATCTGCAACGCCAGCAAGTCCTACGGCAAGACGGTTCGTGTCCCGCGTGAAGTAGATCTGCGCCGCTTCCCGGCGTTACCGCGTGCCACGAAGAAGTTCGAGCAACTCTACAAAGGCCGGACTTCGGTCGAGCGCGTCAACGGGCGGCTCAAAGTCTTCTGGGGCATCGACGACGGCAACGTAAAAGGCTCGCGCCGTTTTCATGCATGGGTGGGCACGGTGATGATGGTGCATGCTGCGTTCGCCACCTTGCTGGCGAGTGCCCCACGCTTTGAAGGCACCCTGTCGAAGCTCCGGCTCAGTCCCATCGCCAAGGCGCTGCAAGCTCACCGCGAATCCCGCGTGCAGAAAGCAGGCTCCGCGAGCGTCACCTTGCCCGACGACCAATTGCAACCGGCGTAGCCGCTCACGCGCTCTCGCTTGGCGACTCGCGCTCACCTGAAAAGCAACCGTGCTGGTTGCTGCCGCTTCCCGCTGCGCTCGCTGGGAAAAAAGCGAGTAACAAGTGTGGCCCTAGCTTCTCCATTCCCAGGCCTCGGCGATTATCGCCGCGGCCAGAGAGGCGACTGCCCACTCGCACGCCCCACTTTGCAGCTCGCCACGGGGGCCAAGCCGACCGGCCACTATTTCGACAACGCAAACGGCTCCCTGTTCCAGCTTGTCATCGGCCGCCGCCAGCACTTCCTCCGCGCCGATCGCGGCCAGCGCGTTCATGAGTTGTTCCAAGGTATCCGCCGCGTCGATTTCCAACACCTTGTCGGCATCCGCCATCGCGATCCGCAAAGCTTCGGCGGCTGTCGATTCCGTGTCGCGGAAGTCGTCGTCGGCTTCGAGCATCGCTTTGTGGAGCACGAGCCACGGCGATCCCGAGCCCCATTGCGACACCGCCTGCGAATTTCGCAGCGTATTCGCTTCCAATCGTCGATAGCTCTCGTCCAATTCCGCCACGGCTGTCTCACGCAGTTGATTCGCGGTCGCTTCGTGATGGCTGTAGGCTCGTTCCAACGCCGATTCGGCCGTGGCATGGATCAGCGTGGCATGGGTCGATGTCGCAAAATAGCCGCGAGTATTCTCGGCCAACGCGATGTTGAAGGCACCGAACGTCGTGACGTCGCCCCGCTCGTAAATCCGTTCGAGGGCTTGCCGAGTTTCCGAGAAGATCGTGGACGCCACGGACAACGCTTGCCCGTACTCGGTCTGGCCAAAACTCTGGTCGCTGTCGTCCAGACCGACAAACAAATGCCGCTCTGCGGTCGCGTACGCCACGCGATGCGTATGAGCCGCCGCTTCACGCCCTGGCAAATAGGTACTGCTCAGATTGGCCATGCCGATAAACAACTGCGACTCCAAATCGGCGAAGGTGGTCGCGTGCGTATGCTCGGCACCGGCTAACGTA
>JBGTHH010000162.1:0-3562 GCA_041746275.1 Pirellulaceae bacterium
AGCGAGGACCATTTTGCCCCCAAGACGCACATCCGTAATGCAGATTTCCACGCCGCCAGATATGTACGCAATGGGAAGGTAACCGCGAGGAAGCAAGTCTCCATCTCGGGCGATAGCACGAATCACCAAGCGTAGACCGGAATCAACATCAGTCTCTAGAGGAATGAAGTTGATGACTTCTTCAAAACGATCGCAAACGTCGATTCCCACGATGTCACGAAAAAAACCACCGTTGTACACACGTAGAAACTCTTTGTACGAGTCCGGCAGTTGGATGTCAGCCTCGTTCTCAAATGCGGTAATGTCCCGAGGGTCGGGCGGAGGTTCACCATCTTGAAGTGGATATTGAAGCATAGCTACTCGACAGTATAACTCACAGCATGCAACTTATCTATCTTCCGGACTTCTTCTTACTCCAGTACTCTTCTCGATATTCATTCATCCCGTCAACATACTCATCGCCAAACAGGTCGCGCTCACACGACTCTTGAAACGCGACGGACAAAACGGACGGACAAAACGGGACATGTCCATATTATTGACAAGAGCCCTAGGTTGACACCCATCCTTCCCGCCTCGCCACGGTGAGTGGTCCCGATATGGATGGAGCCCTGGAGAGCAATCCCCCAGGGGTCACCCGGCCTCACACGTTCCTCTCCCTCACACGTTCCTCGTTGTTGCCTATCGTGCGGTGACGAGCTGTAATGACAGCGTCAGGAGGACAAGCCCAGTTGGCGCGATCACCTCTCGTTGTTGTCCGGTCCAAGCTGGTACGGCGTCACGAGCAACTTGCGACGGTTCCTCGACGGCGGATAGAATCCGCACACGGGCGGATATATCGCAAATCGTTATGCGGGCACGCACATGGGACGCCGAAGAAAGAAATTGCCGCTTCCTGTCGAAGGAGCCGCATTCGCGGTCCCACTGGAAGACGGCCGATTTAGCGTTTGTCGCGTCATTCGCGTTACAACCAGCGATGAGGCCAAAGAACACGGAGAGGAAAGTGTACTTGTCGCTTGCTCTGCCTGGATCGGCGATGCGGTCCCCGACGCGCAAGATCCAGCCCTGCGGCCCATCCTCAGACTTACGCACCACTCATGGGATAACCGACCGGAGGTTCTCTGGGTCTCCGATCCGCCCCCAGATAATTTCATCCCCATCGGGACGATCGAATCGAACCCTGAAGAAAAGACGATGGAATGCCTGACTTTCGGCGGTTGGGGGTCGGCCCAGATTCAACCGCTTGCGCAGTGGCGATGGGACAACGAGCGTGACTCCGTACTGGCCGACGATCGATCAAAGGGCGATGAAGAATCGCAACGTCGCCAACGCGAACAACAAGAACGCGAAAACTATCTCGCAACCATCACGCTCGAAACACTACGCGATCATCAGTTCTTCACGCGGTGGGACGAATACCCACCAAACAAAGCGATTCGTGCTTCACGGCGCATTATGAGCGACACGGTGCAACAGCTTCTTGACCTTGGCCCAGCCGCACCTGAATCAGAACGGATGGCCATACTTCAAGGTTGTATCGAAAAGTTCAACTCCCTGGATGCCGAGATGGACCACTTTATTGAAACCGTCGAGCGTGAAGACATCTGCGAAGAGTTTGAAGCAATTGTTCATGCGTGTGGGCTTGGTGCTCACGACGATTTGGCGGATGAATGGCGTGATTGGTAAAGTCCGCATAACTTTTCAAGGATTTGAGTTCGCGAAGCCGAACAGCGGCAAGTAGCTCGTTGCTCGGCCCCCTGTTGTCGGAGCTAGCGAACGGTACGATGGGTAGATCGTGACTTGATCGCAACCTTCCCGGAGACCTAAACGGATGCGTGTTCTTCAGGCCTTTCGAGCATTTTGGCAGGTTCTCGTCAATCGAGAGTTCGCTGAACTCGTGCGACAATTGGCTCAGGCTGGACCAACTCCCGCACCCGCCCTCACTCCGTCCGCTGCGCCAGGTCCTCCGCCAACGGTGGAGCCCAAAGCCAAGAAGCCCGCGACCGCCGCTCGTAGCGAGGCGATCACGCTGTTAGCCACCTTGCAACGCGACGCGCGCTTCATCGATATCGTCATGGAGCCCTTAGCAACCTACTCGGACGCACAGATCGGCGCGGCCGCACGCGATGTGTTGCGGGATTGTGGCAAGACATTGGAGCGATTGTTCTCGATCGAGCCCATCGTCGTGGCCGAGGAAGGTGCCGCACATGAAACGCCCGCCGACGTGGATGCCGGTCGTTATCGGCTCACCGGCAATGTGTCCGGCGACCCGCCTTACCGCGGACAGCTTGTGCATCACGGCTGGCAAGCGACGCGTTGTGATTTGCCCAAGTGGTCGGGACGCGACGATTCGGCTCTGATTCTGGCACCTGTGGAACTAGAACTCGTATGACCGCGCAGTTTGCATTGGGGATCGATCTGGGCACCACGAATAGTGTGCTGTCCTATGTGGCGCTGGGAGACGAGACGCCGGATATCCAATTGCTGGAGATTCCCCAGCTCGTGGCACCCAGCACAACGGAACCGCGATTCGCGCTCCCGTCGTTCACCTACTTGGCTGCTGAACAGGAAGCGAGCGGCGGTACGCTCGACGTGCCTTGGGCCAGTGATCGGAAGTTCGCTGTCGGCGAATTCGCACGCGGCCGCGCGGCGGAAGCACCCGAGCGAACTGTCAGCGCTGCCAAGTCGTGGTTGTGTCACAATCGAGTCGATCGCCGTCAGCCCATCTTGCCGTGGAAAGCGCCTGCCGAGGTTCCCAAAGTCTCGCCCGTCGCCGCGTCCCAGCGCTACCTGGAACATTTGGTTTCCGCATGGGAAGAGGCTTTTCCCGAGGCCCCGATCGCCGATCAACGCGTCTTGCTGACGGTTCCCGCTTCGTTCGATCCCGTGGCCCGCGAGTTGACACGCGAGGCCGCCCTCGCTGCGGGGCTACCACCGGACTTTGTTCTGCTCGAAGAGCCCCAAGCAGCCTTCTATGCTTGGCTCGCCGCGACCGGTGATCGTTGGCGGAAGCTCTTGAAGGTGGGCGAAACGATTTTGGTCTGTGACATCGGCGGCGGGACCACCGACTTTACGCTGATCCGTGTCACCGAGGATCATGGCGAATTGGCACTCCAACGCGTGGCGGTCGGCAACCATTTGCTCGTCGGCGGCGACAATATGGATCTGACACTCGCCCACGAAGTTGCCAGCCAGTTCGCCGAGCAAGGCATCAAGCTGAATCCGTGGCAAGCCGTGTCGCTGTGGCACTCCTGTCGAGCGGCCAAGGAGAGCTTACTGACGGCGGACGGTCCCGACACGCAAGCGATCTCCATCCTGGGACGCGGCAGTAAGTTGATCGGCGGAACCGTTTCGGTCGAGCTCGAACGACAACGCGTGGCGGATCTATTGCTGGATGGTTTTTTGCCCATGTGTTCCGCCGAGGATCGTCCGCGCAAGCAACGTGCTTCAGGCTTTCAAGAGATCGGCTTGCCGTTTGAATCCGATCCTGGCATCACACGGCATTTGGCGGCCTTTGTCGCGGCTCACGGTGACGAGTCGTCGGGACCCGTGCAGCTCACGC
>JBGTHH010000163.1:0-2860 GCA_041746275.1 Pirellulaceae bacterium
CGATTTGGTACGACCTTGAGAAGGAGGAGTTTCGACAGTTATTGAAGAAGAAACCAGAAGCTGGCTGGATTCCAATAAACGTACTTGGTGACTCGGTCAAACTGCTGAAGTGGATTCGCAATTGGCCTCATGCTGTGGAGCGTGAAGACTTGGTTGATCGCGCTTTGGAACTTGGAAAGTCCATCCGGGAATATGAGATGCCGGCGTATATTGTCGAGGGAACAGGACAGGAATTGCTGCGACTAATTTTTACTCGTGTAAACACCAGTGGAGTGGACATGCGGGAATCCGAGATATTCGAGGCATTGTATGGCGGAGAGGGTGATAAACCCATTCGATCCGCAGTGTCCCGTTTATACGATCTGGGATTCGGAATACTTGATGAGGACCTGTTCCTGAGATGTCTGCGAGTTACGTGTGGACCGTCCGTGCGAGTCGCCAGTGAATCAACTGACAAGCTGCCGAGCGACTCAATTCGGCGCACTGAATCCGCGCTTCGCAGGGTCGTACAGTCCATCAAGCTGGGTGCCGGAATTCCTGACTGGAAACTACTTCCTTATCGTCTGCCCCTCATCTTTCTGACAGCATTCTACGATCGATTCCCCATCGACAACTCACGAATCGATCGGCTCGTCGCAAAGTGGATCTGGCGAGGTGCGTTGACCGGAGATCATGAGAATGTATCGGATGCCCGCGTCGACCGCTTGGTGAAACAAATGCGAGAGGCAAACTCGTCAAGCGAAGCAATTACCTCGCTATTACAGGCTACAGATGAAACCGTTGATTTCGGTAAGTTGCCAAACAGCCCAATGCGGGAGCTCGATCAAAAAATTTCGTTGGGCCGAGCGTCAGGTAAGATTTTCATCCTTGCATTGCTTGCAGCTAATCCTCGTCGTCCGTCTAGTGCAACTCAGCCAATGCTCTGGGAGATTGACAGCGATGACGATTCACAATCTGATTTCCCTCTGGGCCTGAGGGAAGCCGCGCTGGGTTCAACTGAGTCTCCGTTGGATCCAGCCAGAATCTATTGGTCGCTCACTGATGAAGGGAATTTGGGTACTGATACAATCATCAAAGTCTCTAAGATGCCTAAGAAGGAAATTTTGTCGGCAGATACAGAAACCCTTCGTTCCTTCTTGTTGAACGACGAAGCGGTTCAGCATCTGAAGAGCGGATCCATCGAGGAGTTTCGCTCTTGTCGAAGGCAAATCTTGGAAGATTGGTTCGAAGAGTTTATGGTCGACAGGACTGGTGATCGGGTCGATCTCCGTCCAGCGATTCAAACGATCATCGGCCAACGGAGTTGATTATGCGTGCCCTTGCGGTAAGTGTCGGCGGTGTGCAAGTTGGAGTCCTTGAACATTTTGAAGACGAAAGACAGCGTTTTAGTTTCACCGATAGCTACGTCAATGCCCTTCTCAAATCGCGCCCAGTGCTGGGGCAAATATTCGAGGACCGGTTTCCAAACTCAATTAACGTTGATGGTCCACTTTGCTGGTTTGCTCACCTGCTGCCGCAGGGCGTCATGCTAAGGTGGCGGTCGAGACTACTCGAAATTGATGAGGACGACACGTTTGAGTTGCTGATCCGGCTTGGAGATGATTTGCCGGGTGCCGTCAGACTGGTTCCGGGTGAACCTGAACTTAGTGCCAAAAAGTCCACGCCTTCAGAAATTCAGGTGGCCTCAGATACGGGCACGACGCCCTCGGAAGCACAATCAGCCCTCTTCCGCTTTTCGCTCGCCGGAGCGCAATGGAAGCTTTCTGCGCGGTCATCTGGTCGTGGACTTACCACCCGCGCGGCGTCAGGCGAAACATCATACATCGCAAAGTTTCATTCGCCCGAATACCCTGGCTTGCCGCAATGCGAGTTCGCAACCATGTCTTGGGCGCAAGCCGCTGGTGTTCGTACACCAGCATTCTCCCTGCGACAGGTGAGTGAATTTGACCAGATCCCCGAGGACATGCCGACAGGTGACGGGGAGGCGTTCGTCATCGAAAGATTTGACCGGACGCCAACGGGACGAATTCATATCGAAGACTTCGGTCAGATTCTTGATCGCCCGCCGGGGCACTCGCAGTACTACGGTAGTTACGAAGAGATTGCCAGCGTAATTCGATGGATCGCGCCGGATTCCGCAGAGGAGTTCCTGAAGACCATCGTCTTTCATGTGATTGCAGGAAATGGTGACGCCCATCTGAAGAATTTTTCCGTGGTATATAACGACGCCCGAAACGCGGTGCTTTCCCCTGCCTACGACATCGTATCGACGGTGCTTTATGTCAGCCCTGGGAAGGAGGAATTGGCCCTTAAGCTGGCGGGTCAAAAGAAATTTAGTTGCGTCAGTCACGACAGTTTCTCCCTGTTGTTCGAGAACCTCGGACTAGAGAGAACTATGGGTATAAAGATCGTGAACGAGTTCGCTGCCGCGACAATTGGTGCCTGGAGGCAAAGTGACATCCGCAGCAATTATTCCCAACAGCAAATCGAGCGGCTGCAGTCGCACATCGACTCTTTGCCGCTTGCGATGGAATGATTCGGGGAGCGGGACAGTTGGCTTACGCTACGGCAAGCGGGCCGTGCATCGCGAGCGAACGCGCCGCTCGTTCCGCTGCCGCCACACACAGCTACTGACTCTGGCTAAAGCCACACGCTCGTCAACACTACTCAGTCTCATCACTCCATTCCCGTAACGACTTCGCACTCGTCGGCAAAGTCAAGCTAAACGTCCTTCCATGTGGTGAGTTTGCTTCGTGTGACTCGACGTCGAACGTGAATACTTCCCACGCGTCATCTTGCGATAGTTGAACCTTACAGCAGCTGGCAAAAAGCTACAGAGACGGCTGGATGTCCTCATTCA
>JBGTHH010000164.1:0-7606 GCA_041746275.1 Pirellulaceae bacterium
CGCGTATAGGTCACATCCAAACGATCTAAGCGACCGGCAGCGTACGCTTCAAGATAGCGGCTGGCGATCACGTCGACTTCATCGAACCGGGGCTGGTCCTCGAAGTGCAGGAACGTTTCATCCGGTTCGATCTCGCGGAACCTCAATGCGGAAATACCACGTTTTCCCGATACCTCGAGTTGAACCGTGTTGACCGTGGCTCGCAGTTCTTGATACCTGGGCACGGCCTGCCGAATCACACCACCGTTATAACCACCACACAGGCCGCGGTTGCCGGTCAAGACCAGCAGCACCGCCGTCTGTGTCTCGGGGCGAGCCTCCATCAGCGGATGCTTGACCTCCAAGCCGCTGGCTCCCAAGTCGGCAACCAACTTGGTGATTCGTCGCGTGTAGGCAGTCGCCGCCGTAGCGCGATCCATGGCTTTCTTGAATCGCGCCGTGGCGATCAATTCCATTGTCCGCGTGATCTTGCGGATATTACGAACCGACTTGCGCCGTTTGTCCAGTGCTCGGGCGTTGGCCATAAAACTAGTGAATCAATCGAAAGGTGTACGGATATCGATAAAGCTCGCCACGATTGGACGACATACCCGCTTGAATGCTGTAGATGATGGACATGATGAACACAACCAGGATCAAAGGGATCCCACACACGGTGACGGCCAACACAAGGGTGGCGAGAAATGCCGATAACTGAAAATTCAAAGCCTCTTTCGCCTGATCCTCAACAAACGCGGACGACTCTCGCTTGACCAGCCAAATCACTAACGGAGCCACACACGAGATGCCGATCACAAACGTCAAAAAATAGGATAAGTGAGCGAGCATGGCCCAGGTGCAGTCATCTTTGTTAGGGATCATTGGATCCGAAACGACTGGGGGCACAGGGTCATAACTCATCTCAGTCACCTTGGCGTCTACGTCGCGGGTTTGTAAATCCTCTTAAACTCTTGAATGGCGGCCACAACGGCAACGGTCGTGGGATCGGTATCTTTCTTGAGCGTATCGCCTTTGTCTTTGTTCTCGTCCACCAACTTCCAGACATCCCGTTTCTGATTTTGCATAAAGTCCAGGAAGGCGGCTTCCCACGCACGCACCTGATTGACTGGCACATCATCCATATAACCGCGAGTGCCTGCATAAAGACTGAGTAGCTGATCGACGACATTCAGCGGACGATACTGACCTTGCTTGAGCAGTTCCACCATCCGGTAACCGCGATCGAGCCGAGCTTGGGTCGCCGCGTCCAGGTCGGTACCGAGTTGGGCAAACGCTTCCAGTTCCCGGAACGATGCCAAATCGAGTCGCAAGCCGCCGGCCACGTTCTTCATGGCCTTGACTTGAGCCGCTCCACCCACGCGCGACACCGAGATACCGACGTTCATGGCCGGGCGAATGCCCGCGAAGAACAAGTCCGGCTGCAAATAAATCTGTCCGTCGGTGATCGAAATCACGTTCGTCGGAATGTACGCCGAAACTTCGCCTTCGAGCGTCTCGATGATGGGCAGCGAGGTGATCGATCCACCGCCAAGTTCATCCGACAATTTCGAGGATCGCTCCAGCAGGCGACTGTGACAGTAAAACACGTCACCGGGAAAGGCTTCGCGACCCGGCGGACGACGCATGAGCAGCGACAATTCGCGGTACGCCACCGCTTGCTTCGACAAGTCGTCGTAGACAATCAACGCGTGCTCGCCACGCCACATGAAGTATTCGGCCATGGCCGTTCCCGCGTACGGCGCGACGTACTGCAAGGGAGCGGGAGAACTCGCTCCCGAAACGATGACCGTGGTGAAGTCCATCGCGCCGCTCTCTTCCAGAATCTTGATCACGCCGGCAACCGACGAATCCTTCTGGCCGATGGCGACATAGAAGCATTTGACTCCCGAGCCCGTCTGGTTGATGATCGCGTCGATGGCGACGGCTGTCTTGCCCGTCTTGCGGTCGCCGATTATCAACTCGCGTTGACCGCGACCGATGGGAGTCATGGCGTCGATGGCCTTGATTCCCGTTTGCAGCGGTTGGGTCACGGGCTTCCGCTCCGAAACGCCCGGAGCGATGACTTCCACGGGACGCGTCTCCGTGGTACCGACCGGACCCTTGCCATCCAACGGATTGCCCAGCGGATCGAGCACGCGTCCGATGACCGCTTCGCCCACGGGCACCGAGAGCAGTCGGCCCAAGGCTTTGACCTCGTCGCCTTCCTTGATCGTCAGGTAGTCACCCAGAATGATCAAGCCGACGCTATTCTCTTCCAAGTTGAACGCCAATCCCCGCGTGCCGTTGGGGAACTCGACCATCTCGTTGGCCATGACGCCGGACAGCCCGTGAACTCGCGCGATACCATCGCCGACCTCCAAGACCGTGCCGACTTCGCGGACATCAATGTCGCTGTCGTAATGTTCAATTTCCGCCTGCAAGACGGAAGCAATTTCATCCGCGTTGAATTTCGTCATCTTTAACTATCCGATTTTCGATCGATGATTCAGTCGGCCAAGGCAAAGCGATCCAAGTTGTTGCGCAGTTGCTGGCCAGTTTTTGATAACAATTCGTCCTTTAAGCGGACGAGACGGTTGGCGACGCTGCCGTCATACACGGTGTCGCCAATTCGCAACAACATACCCCCGATCAACTCCGAGTCGACCTCGACTTGCAAATCGATATCCCGCTGCAACACGGCTCGCAGACGTTCGGTCACCAAACTCAGCGACGCCTGATCCAACGGCTCGGCGGAACGCAGCCGCACTTCGAGTCGCCCTCGCATTTCGTTGAGCTGCTCGCCGGCCGCCTGCTGAATCGCCTGAATGCAATTGAATCTACCGTGCCGGGCCAAAACCTTGAGAAAGTTCAGCAGTTCCTCGGAGACTTTGCCACGCAAGGCTTTGTCGAGCATGCCGGTTTTGACATCCAAAGCGACTCGCGGAGCGACGAGAACCGCCTCGAGTCGCGGTAACTTCGTCAACAAATCGTCCACTACGGAATTTAGTTCGTCGACCACCAACTCCGACTTGCCGACCTTTTCCGCCGCACCGAGCAACGCCTTGGCATAGACGGCACCCAGGTGCTGCAGACCTGTGTCGAAGACGACTTTCCTGAGAGCTTTCGCCATGTCACGTTAACCCGACTGGAGACGAACCAACTAGTTGCGGCTGGGAAATTGATCGAGGGCTTCACGAATCAAATGTGCGTGATCTTCCGGACGGAGCTGCTGCCGAACAATGCGCCCCGCGAGGTTAACCGCCAAATCCACGCCCTTGGTCGAGATCTCTTCCAACGCGACGTTTTTAGCGGCGCGAATATCATCCAAGGCTCGCTGCCGTTCCCGCTGCGCCACCTGTTGCGCCTCGGCGACAATGCGTTCCTTAGCCGCTTCGGCATCCTTGCGGGCTTGAGTTATCAACTCGCGAGCTTCCTCACTGGCCTTGGCCAACTTGGCCTCGTACTCTTGCAACTGCAACGCCGCGCGTTCTTGACCCAGCCGAGCCTCTTCGATCATCGCTGCAATCGCGTGCTCGCGCCGTTCGAGTCCATCCATCACCGGCCCCCAGGCGAATTTGCCTAAGATAGCCAGCAAGCAGAAGAACACCACAACCGTCCAAATCGCCAGATCACTTTTGAATTGACTGGGATCTTCAAGCTGCGGTCCCGCGTTCACGTGACTCAGATCGTAAGGATCGTGATGACCGCCGTGATGGTCACCGTGCTCATCTGCCGCATGTCCACCGGCAGCGTGAGTACCCGAATGCGAGTCGGTTGACGCGCCGTGGGCCTGAGACGCCTCGACGTCAGAATCCGCAGCACTCGCCGCACCTTCCACCGGTGCCGCCTGCAATTCCGTGACCTCGGATGAACTAGCTACCTCGGCGGTTGGCTCCTGAGCCGCAGGCTCATCCGCACTCGCGCGAATTACCCCCGACACAGTCAACACCAGCGCCAAGCAACTTACAATGCGATACATGTTGGCCAAGCCTTCTGTTTGCACAACACTACGGAGCGCACGACCACCGCGAACTACTGACCCCAAGGATTCTGCTGGGAGCAGATAAACAATGCGTAGAAGGTAAAACCTTCGATCAACGCCGCCGCGATAATCATGGCGGTCTGGATGTTGCCAGCCACTTCTGGCTGACGAGCCATGCCTTCGTAGGCGGCCGTAGCCAAGCGACCGATGCCAAACGCGGCACCCATGGTCACCAGACCCGCCCCTAGGGCACCTGAGAACTCAATCGCAGCCCGCCCGTCTTGTGCCATGGCGGGAGCCACAAACAGAAGAGCGACTACAACACTTGCCGCGGCAATCTTTGCAAAACCTTTCACTGAACCAGTCTCCTCTTTTTTTCAGATAGGCTGTAGACCGTCTGCCAGCCACTTAGTGATGGTGAATCGCCGCGCCGATAAACAACGCGGACAAAAATGTAAAAATGTAAGCCTGTAGAAAGGCCACAAACAGCTCTAAACAACTAATCAACGTCGCTCCCAGCACCGAGATCGGAGCCACCACGCCCCAATACGAACTCGCCGCGCCTTCCAAGCTAAAGGCCATCATCATAATCGCCAGCAGAACGATATGCCCGGCGACCATGTTCGCAAGCAAACGAATGGACAACACCAAGTGTTTAATCAGTAAGCCCAGCAACTCAATCGCCAAGATCATCGGCTTCAAGAGAATCGCGAGAGGCAGCGGCAAGTCCATGCTGGGGATTTGATTCAAGAAGAAACCCACCAAGCCAAATCGTTGCATGCCACTGACCACCACCGTCCCAAACGTGACGAATGCCAACCCGAAGGTCACACCAAATGCCGCCGTCGGTGCCCCAATCCAGGGAATCATGCCCGCCAAGTTACAGCCAAGTACAAAAAAGAAAATCGTCAACAACAAAGGAACGTAGTGATCGCCATCGTGCGACCCGATCGCCGGACGCGCGACCTGATCGCGGATATAGACCACGAACACCTCAAGCAGATTCCAAAGCTTCCCTTTGGGACGATCCGTATTTTCAAACTGCCGACCCAGCCACGCGAAGACCACCCAGAGAATGAGTGCAATCGCCACCTCGACGATCATGAACCGCGAGATCGCCAACCCGCTTTCCCGCTCGTAGAAATTACGCAACTCGCCAAACGGCTGCGGAATCAGGATTTTGCCACTCAGATGATTGTTATAGGCATGAATCTTCTCGGGAGACCAATGCCACATCGCCTCCTCGGCGGGAATCTTTTTGAAAATCTCGACGGCCTGATCCCCACCGGCCCGTTGCCTGGCTGCCTGCCATCGCTCGGCACCGCCACTGTAGGCCCGCTCGGCGACAAACCAGTCCTTGTAATCCTCATGCTGTTCGAGGAAGCGATCGAACGGCTTCCCAGCATTCTTGTGATCCAACTTCCAGGCTTGATACTCCTCAATCAACACCGACTTAGGAGCCAATGCTGGATGCATCTTGGCGAATTCGTCATAGAGCCGATCCGCCTCCCAGAGTTGAAACTGGGGATCGAGCTGAACCCACAGCGACGGGAAGTCCGCTTTGCTCGCGTAGTGCCTCGGCAACAGTGCCTTGGGCACTTCGAAGTAGTAGCTATCTTTGATGTGCAGGATTGCGGATGCCATGTACTCTTGCTCAGCCTACGCGACTCTCGATGCCTGGTCGCCCTTCAAGCTCGATACCAAACGTACCGCCAAGAGCGTCTCGACCAACAATCCGACCAGATAGAAGCCCACAATCATCCCGAATACGCCAGCTTCAGCAAGGGGACCACCTAAGCTCGTCAAAAAGATCCCCGCAGCCATCGGAATCCCCATCCGAAACAGCATCGACAAACCGATCGCATTGACTACTTGTTGAGGCTGCCGGAGCAAAACCAGAAACGCCAGCGCGACCAAACCTGCGATCCAACAAATCGCAGCGGCAACTACGGCCGCCATGATCCCCACTTCTCCATGCGATTGGTATCCAAAGCAGGCAAAGATGGGCAGCGTCACCGCGAACACAGCCGTCAGGACCACGAAGCCAACAATCGGTTTCATCGGGGCAGTCATACCTGAGGCGAGTTGATTCAAAGTGGCACCGATCCAGGCGGAGTCGAGACAGAAGCTTCGCGACCGACCGTATAAACTATGTAACGCATCGATTTGGGAGCTATTTATACCAGCCGTTCCCAAGCGGTCAACTAACCTCGAACCGATAATTGTGCATTTTTTCACGAAGTCAAACGGTTTTCATAACCACTTAATAGATAGACGGTTACGGATCAGTCGCAGGACAGCAGTGAGCCGTTACGTGAAGCGCAGGCGACATCTCCGAGCCCTAACCGCTGTTTCCCCCAAAAACCCGCCTTACTGCGTTAACCAAATCGTAAGCGGCTTCCAGGAAGTGACTTAGATTGCGTTCTCACCAATCACTGTGAGTCCCAATGGGGGGCTCTCCATTGCGTACCACCGGTTGTTTGATTAGACTCGACTTTATCGATGCGACCCTTACGACTGACGGCTCGGCAAGACATCGCGGCCAAAAACGGGGGACATTGGTGATGACAAGGCACTGACTGTTTTTGTAGGTTATGACTTGGCACTTCCGCGATCTTTAGCCCACAGCCTGCGGAAGCTCCGGCAACTTTTTTACTCATAGTGTTTGTCGTCTCGCGGGTCGCCGCCCGCATAAGTTGGAAGTGGAACTAGGCAAGACGCAGTTCCACGATCTCTGTCTCGAACGGCTTGGACTGCCGGTTGGGATCGAGCGAAGTTAGCCAGTCAGGGAGGGCGCTCCACCATCGTTTATTCGCTTCGCGGCGAAACTGCGTAAACTTGGAGGTCCAGTACCTTGTATACAGCAGCGGCATTAAAGGCTCAAACAGTCAAAGATCTTGGGAAGTTGGCCGAGAAGATCGGCGTCGCCGGCTGGCGAACCATGCGTAAGGACGAACTTGTCCGTGCCTTGGTGCGAGCTGCGAAACGGAAGGCCGCCAAACAATCCGCCGGAGCGAATGGCACGCCCACGGCGAAGAAGGTGGCCCCGCTACGAAGTCCGGTGGAGGCCAAGAAGACTCGGAAGAAGGCGGTGACACCGCTCAAACCCGCTCCGCCGACCGACCCCCGGATCGTCAAAAAGATCCAACGATCCAACGAGCAGCGTGAACGCCAGAAGAACTTGGCGACCCCCAACGGCAAGAAGAATGGGGCGACCAACGGCCAGCACCCGAAGAAGGATCGCGTGGTCCTATTGGTTCGCGATGCCTATTGGCTCCAGGCCTGCTGGGAACTACTCGGCTCGAGCATCGAACGGGCACGGGCCGCCATGTCTGAACAGTGGCACAATGCCAAGCCCGTCCTGCGACTCATCCAAACGGAAGTCGGTAACACCACCAGCGCCTCGGAGCAGGTGCTCCGCGAGATCGAGATCCACGGCGGGGTGAAGACTTGGTACATCGATATCCCAGGTTCGATGAAGAGCTATCGCGTGGATGTCGGATACCTCGCGGCAAACGGTAAGTATTACAGTCTGGCTCGTAGCAACTCCGTCACCACGCCGCGACCCAGTACCGGTGACGCGGCGGCCAATGATTGGTCTGAGATCGCCGCGAATTGCGAGAAGATCTACGCATTAAGCGGGGG
>JBGTHH010000165.1:0-3539 GCA_041746275.1 Pirellulaceae bacterium
AGGCGGGCCTCACGCGCCTTATTACCAATCGCAGCGCGGCGAACGTCATCAAGCGGCCGTTCGACAATTGTTGGCAGCCGGGTTTGCCTATCGCGATTACGCCACCACGGCGGAAGTGCAAGTCGAGCGGGAAGCGGCCGAAAAAGAAAAACGCGATTTCGTCTACAGTCGCCGCTGGATGGCGGAAACCGATGAGCAAGCTGCTGCGTTCGAAGCCGAGGGGCGTTCGTTTGTCGTGCGGTTGAAAATGCCGCGCGAGGGAGCTTGCCGCTTTCGCGATCTCATTTGCGGTGACGTGTCGTTCGATTGGGCCAAGGAACAGGATCACGTGATTCAACGTGCGGATGGCACGTGCCTGTATCATCTGGCCAGCGTGGTGGACGATGCTGATTTCGAGATCACCCACGTGATCCGCGCCGCCGAGCACCTGTCGAATACGCCGCGGCAAATCTTTATCGCGCAGTCGCTGGGCGCGGTCTTGCCCGAGTATGCTCATTTGCCTTATGTCGCCGAGCCCGGTGGCACCGCCAAGATCAGCAAGCGGAAGCTCGACAAGTACCTGAAGAACCGCGACTTCAAGCAGTTGTTCGACCACGGCAGCAAGATCGCGGCCGCCATCGGACAGCAAGTTGAAGCGGATACGTTCAACCCCGTGATTGTCGACTTCTATCGTGAGGTGGGCTACCTGCCGGACGCTTTGATTAACTACCTGGTGTTGCTCGGTTGGTCGTTGGACGACAAGACCGAAGAGTTCACGCGCGACGAGATGATTCAGCACTTTAGCCTCGAACGCGTCAACAAATCTCCCGCCAGTTTCGACCCGCAAAAGCTCTTCGCGTTTCAACACCGGCAGATGCAGCAACTGCCCATTAAACAAAAGGTCGCCATGGTGTTGCCGTACTTACAGCAGGCTGGCTATATCGCGTCACCGCCACCTTGCGACACCGCACCGTACTTGAGCCGCATCGTGATAGCGGCGGCCGATCGCATTAAGACGGCGGGCGACATTCTCGAGTTCACCGAATTCTTTGTCGCCGACGATCAATTGGCGTATGACGAGAAGGCGTTCGACAAGCGAATTCGAGTGGACAGCGCCGCTACGTTGCTGAACAAGTTCCGCGCGCGACTCGCGGCGCTCGAACCCTTTGATGCCACCAGCACCGAAGCGGCGTTGCGCGAGTTCCTGGAAGCCGAAGGAATTCAAATCGGCGAAATTATTCACGCCTTACGCGTCGCCATCACAGGTAAAGGGGTAGGGCTGGGAATGTTCGACGCCATGGAGCTCCTCGGCCAGTCGCGCTGCCTGACGCGGATCGATCGCGCACTCGCCTTGGCCGCGACGCCAACCACCACTTGAGCTAATCGACCGGGAGATCAACCATGTTACCAGGCATCAAGCTGTTCGATTTGACGGATCGGGCCGCCATCATCACCGGCGGCTCGAAAGGATTGGGCCAAGCCATGGCGGCCGGTTTAGCCTCGGCCGGCGCGAGCGTGTTGCTGACCAGCCGCAACGAGGAGGAAGGTCAGCAGGCGGCCCAGGAGATCGCCGATGCATATGGTCACCGAGCCGTGGCCATGGCCGCCGATGTGACTTCGCCCGCAGCAGGTGAAGCGGTGGTCCAACGCGCACTCGCGGAGTTTGGCAAGATCGACATCCTGATCAACAACGCCGGCATCAACATTCGCGGGCCAATCGACGAGTTGACGTACGAGCAGTTCCAGGAAGTGGAACGGACGAATGTTGATGGTGTCTGGTTGATGGCCAAGGCCGTGATCCCTCACATGAAAGCCGCGCGGTATGGCCGCATCATCAATATGGCCAGCACGCTGGGCGTGGTTGGCTTGTCAAATCGCACGCCCTACGCGACGAGCAAAGGAGCGGTCGTCCAGATGACGCGCGCCCTGGGGCTGGAACTCGCTCCGTTCGGGATCAGTTGCAATGCCATCTGCCCTGGGCCGTTCCTGACTCCCATGAACCTACCCATTGAACACGACGAGCAAACCAAAAAGTCGATCGTCGGTGCCGTCGCGTTCGAGCGTTGGGGACGCATGGAAGAGATTCAAGGAGCCGCGATTCTGTTGGCCAGCGATGCCTCCAGCTATATGACGGGGAGCTTAGTCACCGTGGATGGTGGCTGGACGGCACGGTGACACCGCAAGGATTCAAGGAGATTCGCAGTGACGTTTGACTCTCTACAACAACGACGCATCCTGGGGAAATTCGCGACGGGCGTGACGGTCGCGAGCACGCGGATCGGCGACGAGACATGGGGCATGACCGCCAACGCCGTGACTTCGTTATCGCTCGCTCCACCGCTGGTCATCCTATGTATCCAAAAGGATGGCGTGTCGCGCGACAAGTTCGTGGCTGGCGGCTGCTTCGCGTTGAACATCTTGGCGGTCGATCAGCAGGAGTTATCCGATCGTTTCGCGTTCAAGGGCCCCAAGGATTTCTCCGATTTGGACACCAGCACCGCCGAGACCGGCGCGCCAATCTTGCAGGGCACGCTGGGGTGGATCGATTGTCGTCTGAAGGAGATCCTGCCGGGGGGCGATCACGATATTTTCATTGGCGAGATCGTGGCGGGTGCGGCGACGGACGACATTGCGCCGTTGCTGTACTTCAGCGGCAAGTACGCGAAGTTGCCATCCTAGTGCTTTATGCTGGCTTCGAATTGGGGGGGACGAATCAGTCGCCCAGCGTTTGCGTGCGGTTCTAGCGGTGAAACCGCAGGCTAGAGCCAAGCCTGCTTGATCGCTGCGAACACCCACGCTGGCGAAGATATTCTCCTCGTCGTTGCGCGGAATCGATTGATTTTGTCAATGTCCTGGTTCGGTGCCGATTACTTCTCTTTCTCCTTTGCTGATCGCCGGATGGCCTTGTATTGTGGAGGTTGACTAAATCTGATATCCCGGAACCGTCCGATCGATTTGCTTGCGAACAGGGACCAGCGTTCATGAACTTGCCCACTTCGGCTCCCTCTCCGATAGCGCCCGAACAAGTCGGCCACCACATCGAGACCTTGGTGTGGGTCTACGAACAGATGGGGTTTGCGGCGGACCATTCCATTTCACGGGCCATGATTCGCGACGCCCTGGAACAATCGGCCCTGTGCTTAGCGGATGAGGCGGGGTTGGATTGGCGAAAGTGGCTCGAAGAGGCCTTTCAGGGACTCGGTCTGCGCTGTCGAGCGATCGATGCCAGGGTCGATCAGGTCATGGAGATGGTCACCAATGGCGCTCAGATTGTCCTGCAACGCGATGATGGCACATGGCTCGCGGTGGGGGGAGCGAAGCGGGGCCATGTCATGGTGCTCTGCCCGGATCGCGACACCCCCTCATCTTGGCAGTCGCAGCGGGAGTTTTTCCAGACCCTGACCACGTCCCAATCCGGAGAGATCCTTCGATGTGTGGTCGTCGCGGGCTTATCCGTGCCGGTGTCCAGCGACAAGCATGGCATAGAACCGCTGTGGCGATTGGTGGAGTTACTCCGGCCCGAGTGGTCCGACATCTGGATTGTGTTCGTGTTCGCGCTC
>JBGTHH010000166.1:0-4759 GCA_041746275.1 Pirellulaceae bacterium
TGCCGGAACTGCGCAGACTTGTTCCGGCCTACTTTGTGTCCGCGAAGCGGAGGACCAGCCGATAACGCAAGCCGGGCATCTTGTGACCGTTGAGGATGGCGTAGTCATCGTGATATTCGTAATCGAGCGGCTTTCCTGTAAACGGTTCTAACGGTGCGGGCACGGGCAGATCTTCCAGCGTCGGCGGAAACTTTCCGTCGTGGTCGGCACCGTACATCCGGATCGCTTCAACCGTTTGAACCAACGCGATTTTTTGTTGACTGCGGGCAACGGCAAGCTGAACCATGTGAATAGCCGGCAATAGCGTATCCGTTGGCATCGCGCTCCAGCCGATGCGGTCAACCTTCATTCGCAATGAATCATCGATACGGGAGAGGTGACTTGGCGACTGAAAGTAGGGAAGTTTTATCCACTTGAAGTAGTCGTCACGTGCCGCATCGTAAAAGCGAACCATAGCGAGAAAGACAACTTGTGCGATCGGATACGCTTCGACCTGCTCGGGAGACAGACCCAACTCATCAATCGAGTAACGTTTGGCACCGGGATAGGCTGCCGCGATATATGCAACCAGCGTCGCCCGAGTCGTCTCGGGATCATCCTCGTCCAAACCAAACTCGCCGGCGAGGCTGCCGATCTGCGGAACCAGACGGTCGAGAAAGTCCTGCCAGTAACCAACCGGTCGCGGCACTTCATCGACCTCACGAAGAACTTTCAATTGCAAATATAGGAATTGACGTTCAACGCTCATTGCATGTCGGACATCGACCAACGGACGAGGCAGCGACGCGAAGGGCCAGTAGAGATTCGGAGTATCGGATCGTTGGACCAAATACAGGGCGTCCGTCCAGGCCACGTCTGAAATGGCCAGGCCGATCAGAGTTGTGACGATAAAGTCATCCTGTCCCAAGTGACGTGCCATGGCATATTGTTGACCCAAGATCTCAAGGGCGTCGTCAATACGTCCCTCGGCGATGGCGACTCGACAACGAAGCGATTGCATACGGGCAATCTCTCGCATCGACTGGACCTCCGGCAACAAGTAGTTGATCGGATCCTGAACCGTCTGAATGTTGCGGTCGAGTTCAAAGCGTCTCTGCTTGGCCGCTTCCTTGAGGAACATCGGTTGAAATGAGAGTAAGGTCAGGAATTCCTTGACTTGTTCGACGGGCAGCTCGTCAGGCGTCATCGACTGCCAGTTATTAGGAGGCAATTCGTCTGTGGATTTATTCTCACGGCGAGCCTGATCGCGAGCCTTCGTGTGCATTTCGCTCAACCGTTCGCGTGCCGGAGTTTGCTCGAAGAACCCTTGTGCCTTGAGGTAATACGTGGCCGCGTTTCCGTCGAGCAGATCGAAGTCGTCGGGAATCAGGTGAAACTTCAGTGCTGGGCGCGGCTCGGCGCGGGGGTGAAGCGTCATCTCCATCGTGTGGACTTGGATCCCAAGCTGCTCGTCTCGTTCAATCAGCCAGCCGCCAGACTTCACCGGCTCGGCGCTATCTACTCGCGGCGTCCACAAAACGCCAACCAAGAGGATCGCGACGGAGGCGGCGAAACTGAATTCATGCCGTCTGCAACAGACTAAAGAACGTGCTCGATCATTTGCGGCCGAAGGATGCTGGATGGTATGGTTGTGACTCAACATGGCTTTCTTTCCGATGGTTCCCTAATGTGACTTTTCACCGTCAAACTACAATATCGCCGCGGATGTTTCCCCGAGAAACTCTTCCATCAATGCCTTCCGCGAGACGGGTGGACTAGACTGCGGATCGAGTGTTGATTTCGTCCACGGTCGGGGAGGCTCTCGTTCGTCGTCGCGCATGCGTTCGCGTTCTTTCTCGACCGTTCTTTCAAATGCCCACACCGACGGCGTGACATTTCTTCCTAAGTACATGCCGACATGCAGCGTGGGCTCGCGCGACAAGTACGTTGACTCCGCCTGCCATAGTCGAGTGCGGTCCATCGTCAACCGGGGCGCACGAGACTCGCGGGCCGTAACCTTCTTTGTTGCAGGCGACCCATCAAGCGGATCGGATTCGCGTTCAACCGGTAGTTCAGAGCTCGAATCGTCCGCGACCAAACGCTGTGCCTTCCGCTCGATGGAGACCACCTCTTTGTTCGGTTCGGGTATTGGTACTGTACGACTCATCAAAACAAACATGACGAGTGCTCCGACACCAGCGCCACAGATCCACGAGCTGGCAGCTACCAGGAGGCGGCCACCGATCGGTCGTTTGCGTCCCCGCACGACGGGTACTGGCCGTCGATCGACGGCCCGATCAGCCGAGACATCCACGGCGAGTCGCTGTAGAGCGGCCACGTCCAATCGCGGAGGTTGCGGGCGAGTCGCTTTCAAGCGCCGCTCCAGCTCGTCGAGTCGTTCTGACGTCTCGGGCGATTCCGGCACTTGCAGCGGATCCATGTCAGACTTGCGTTGGTGATTCATTTTTCTGTCCTACCTTATCTTTGTCCCCGTCCAGCATTTCGTGCAGCAGCAACAGAGCCCCGCGATATCGGCGATGGACCGAACTGGATGAAATGTGGACCAAATCGGCGATCCGTTCAAAGGGCAACTCGCCCCAGATGCGAGCAACCACGATCTCCCGCTCCAAGTCGGGCAACCGGGAGAGGACCTCTTGCAGTTCCTCGCGATCAATCCCCGGCTCGTTGTCGGCCATAAACCACGCATCTCGCAGTTCGCTGGCTTGGCGGTGATGTTCGTCCCGCCGCCGCTCGCCGCGCGTCAAGTTGATCGCTCGATAGCGAATCGTCTTGAACAGCCACGCGACGGGATGGTCCGGAGTTGGGTTCTGACGTAGCAGCTCAATCAATGCTTCCTGCAAGGCATCGTCCGGCGCATTGCACCACTGACGGGCGTATAGCGCGAGTGCGGCACCGTGCGATTCGATCAGCGTCTGTAGTGCTTCGGTATCGATCCGCTCCACGTTCACATTCCCGCCGAAACGCCTGTTCCTGGTCACGAGACATCTTCTGCCAGTATGTCACCGCTCAGGGACACTTGTCCCACATGCTTTCCCAAAATTATTCGCGATCAATGTTGGGCGCGTGAAGCACGTCGATGAATTCAGCCACCACATCCAGGCGGTCTTCGTCATCGATGCGAAGTTCTAACGGTGTGAATTCGGGATTGACTGGGATGAGCTTAATCGTCGTGTGATGCCAATTGCCATCGCCAGACGTTAGCTTCGTGCTGGAGTAACGCTTCACTGTAAATCGCTCACCCGTTTCCGAATCAACTGCGTCGCGTAGCCGGGCGAGGACTATCTTTCCTTCACGGGTGCCTACGACGGGACCGTGGAACAGGCAGTACGAACCGTCGGGAATTCGCGGCTCCATCGATTGGCCCACGACGCGCGCCACAAACATCCCTTCTCGTACTCGGTGCCGCGACCCGATGTCAATCCATCGCGTATCCGCCGTGAGCATCAGTGACGGTTCGCCAAACTCCCCTGCGGCAGCCTGCATTGGGAGCAGCGGAACGCAGGTGCGATACTGGGTACTGGCGGATGGTTCCACGTACTGAAGTGGCACCGAATCTTCGTCGAACGACGTTACGAATTGGGGCTCATCAAACCACGACGCATCGTCCTCAATTTCTTTTGCTAACGCCTTCCCTTCCAGATATCTCGCCAATTTCTTGAAGTGCCGGATCATGGCGTTCCGGTCATCCAAGTCGACTCTCGTGATTTCGATGACCTGATAGCCGTTGTTGCGTAACCAGCTTCTGATCTCGTGATCACGCGCCGCAATTGCCGGGTCGCCGTGAAGCGAAACACTCATTCCATCCAAATAAATGCAAATTCCCTTGTCGTCTGGATCGTCCACGTCGCCGGTGAAATGAACATCAGGCGTTGTGCTACCGATTAGGTGGTCGAGCACGATCGGCTCTTTAAACCGAATTTGATTCTGAAAATTGCCCGAGGTGAATCCAGCAGCGGATAGAAGGTGTTTCAGCTTGGTTTCCCCGTCATTTACCGGCTGCGCATTTGGATCGCCGGCATGTGGTGTCGGCTGCATGGGCGGTATCGGGTGTTCTTCTCTCAGTGTGTCGCCCCAAGCGGAAAGAGCATCAAGAGCGACGTGGCGGTCGAGGTACTTGTGGTAGAAGCCGTTGCGAAATGTTTGCAGGCAGTCGATGCACGACGTTTCGCATGCCGAAGGGCATCCAGTCACGATCTCTCGAGCAACCTGCACGATCCGCTGGAAATTTGCTCGCAACTGCTGCAAGAGGCCCGATCCACCAGGCATCGGGTCCCATAAAACACCATCGACTTCGTCCCGATCAACGTGCCCAATTACTAATACCTGCAGATCTTCCAGGTGCATGTCGAGAACCTGCGCCGTCGCCATGCGTAACGTTTCCAAGACGCTGTACGCCGTCCCCGCATCCGGGCAGGCGGGCAGCGTAAGGCAATCAGCGACAATGTCTGCAAAGAAACCGATAGTTGCGGGCTTGTCAGGCTTGAGTGGCTTGAGACCACATCGCTTCTGGTGGTCCTCGGCGAAGTGCGCGAGCTGTTTTTCTGACGCGAGGGGAGACACGCTTTGCCCGCAAACCGTGCAAACCGGGTAGCCAAGCTCGGGCGTATCTTGCTCGACAAGCGACGTGGCACCGACGTTAACTAGTGCCTGTCGGGAAAGTACCGTTTTCGCATTTTCGAGGCCGTTGAGAGTCGGGTGTCTATGAAACGCGAGAGATAGTTTCTGCCTTGAAGATTGTGATTTCGTGGCGGGAGTGCTC
>JBGTHH010000167.1:0-7092 GCA_041746275.1 Pirellulaceae bacterium
GGGCCGATCGCATTGGTGGTTTGCTGATGTACGGCATTCCAAATATGAAGCTCGACAAGACCGTGGTGGAACGACGTATCGGACTGTTGAAGGCCGAGGGGATTACGTTCATCACCAACGCCCACGTCGGCCAGCAGGAAGATTTTCCCGCAGGCCACATGACGCAGATCATGCAGGAGCGCGGGTGTCCGCTCAAGTTTATCGATCCGCAGCGATTGCTGAACGACCATGACGCGGTGTTGCTGGCCACCGGTGCGACCAAGGCCCGTGACTTGCCGATCCCCGGCCGCGAACTCCAAGGCATTCACTTGGCCATGGACTTCCTCACGCGTAATACCAAGAGCCTGCTCGACTCAAAACTGAAGGACAAGTCACACATATCGGCCAAGGGCAAACGCGTAATCGTGATCGGCGGTGGCGATACCGGTGCGGACTGTATCGGCACGTCGATTCGTCACAAGTGTACGAGCGTCGTCAATTTTGAACTGCTGGATCAACCTCCGGCCGAGCGGGCTTCGAACAATCCTTGGCCGCAGTGGCCACGCGTCTTTCGCGTCGATTATTCCCATGCCGAGGCGGAGAAGAAGTTTGGACACGATCCCCGCACTTTTGCGATTCTGTCCAAAGAGTTCCTCGACGATGGCCACGGCCACGTGGCCGGCATACGGACCATCGGCGTGGATTGGTCAAAACCTACGGATAAGGCTCCCTTCCGCGAGGTCCCCGGCAGCGAGGAAGTCTTCGAGTGTGATCTAGACTTTCTCTCGATGGGCTTCCTCGGCCCCGAGCATACGGTCTCGGACATGTTGGGCGTGGCTTACGATCCGCGGAGTAACTATCAAGCCGCCCATGGCAGCTTCGCGACGAGCGTGGACAAAGTCTTCGCGGCTGGCGATTGCCGACGCGGCCAGTCGTTAGTGGTGTGGGCGATCAACGAAGGTCGTGGTGCCGCCCGCGCCATCGACAAGTTCCTGATGGGGCACAGCAACTTGCCCGCTCCCGGCTAGTGCTCTTTCACCGCCACGAATTCCGGTTAACTCGTGTTGCCTGCGATCAAGTGTGTCACTTCGATCGACCAACGCCGTGTTGATGCCATTCGTCGTCAAGTCCACTCGAAAGCAAATCTGACTTCACTGCGCACGCGCGTCTGTTGTCCGCTCTCGGTCAGCTTGAGAATCTCGCGACCCTACGTCATTTCACGGGCCGTGATTCCCTTGGCTCGTACGGACCAAGTATCATGGAGGTCACTCGCACAAGAAGTTCCTTAACGACCGGCTTCCACCATGAAACGCTGTTATCGATGGTTACTTGTGATACTGTCCCTCCTGGGTACGGGAACCGCTGCTGCCCGGGAACAGGCGGACGAGCTATCGTTCGATCGTACGATCGCCGCGTTGCTGACAGGCAAGTGCCTGGATTGTCATAACTCGACGGAGAAAGAAGGCGGGCTCGATCTCTCACGTCACGCAACGGCGCTGGCTGGTGGCGAAAGCGGCCCGGCGATCATGCCTCACCATCCCGATGAGAGCTTGCTGATCGAGCTGATACTCAGTGACGAGATGCCGCCGAAACATCCGCTGACTCACGAGGAAAAGTCGCAACTTCGCGATTGGATTGCTGCGGGTGCGAAGTGGGGCACCGATCCGATCGATCCGTTTCGGTACACCAGTGCCCATCGCGCGGGCTATGACTGGTGGGCACTGCAGCCGGTCTCGGACAGGGAGCCGCCACGTGTCGACGATACCACGATCGGTCCTACGATCCGCAATCCGATCGACGCCTTTGTGGTGGCCAAGCTGCAGGAGCGTGGTTTGGCTGGTTCACCCGAGGCGGATCGCCGAACGTTGATTCGCCGAGTGACATTCGATCTGCTGGGCCTGCCTCCTTCGGCGGAAGCGACGGCGGATTTTATCGCCGACAACTCGCCCGATGCTTACGAGCGTGTGGTCGATCGCTTGTTGGCGTCGCCCGCCTACGGAGAACGCTGGACGCGACATTGGTTGGATGTGGCTCGGTTTGGCGAAAGCCAGGGATTTGAACGGGACAAACTTCGCACCAATGCGTGGCGCTATCGAGACTGGGTGATCGCGGCACTGAATCGCGACCTGCCGTATGACGAGTTTGTGCGTCTGCAACTCGCGGGCGATGTGCTTCATCCCGACAGCGTTTCGGCCCGAGTGGCCACGGGCTTTCTGGTCGCGGGAGCGTATGACGAGGTGGGGCAGAGCCAACAAAGCGCCGCGATGAAAGCGGTTGTGCGTCAGGATGAACTCGAAGACCTGGTGAGCGTCGTCGGTCAGACCTTTCTTGGCCTGACGATTAACTGTGCTCGCTGTCACGATCACAAGTTCGATCCCGTCACACAGCGCGAATACTATCAACTCACGGCCGCCTTGGGAGGCGTGCGGCACGGACAACCCGAGGCATTCGATGACCAAGTTGTGTCACATGCGGTCACCGCCATGCAGGGCCTCGCCGCGCGAATTCAGGGACTTCAGCGTCGTCTCGATTCCCTGGAAGAACCGATTCGTCAGCGCTTGCTCGCCGAGCGGCAGGCGAAGCATATCGCTACTGAACTGCCGAAGCCGATCGCGCGTTGGGAGTTCGACAAGGATTTCCGCGATAGTGTGGGAGCGTTGCACGGGGAACCTCACGGCGCGGCGCGGATCGAAGGCGGTCGCTTAATTCTCGACGGAGATGCTTACGTGTCCACGGCTCCACTGACTGTCGACTTGGCCGAGAAGACGCTCGAAGCCTGGGTCGCGGTCGGCAACTTGGACCAACGCGGCGGGGGCGTCGTGACGCTCCAGAGCATGGACGGCGGACGATTTGACGCGATTGTCTTCGGCGAACGTGAGCCGCGACGTTGGCTGGCGGGGAGCAATAATTTTGTGCGGACGCAAGACTTCACCGGCCCCGAGGAGACCGCGACGCCAGACGACCTTGTACATGTCGCGGTGGTCTACGCCAGCGACGGGACGATAACGGGCTATCGAAACGGCCAACGTTATGGAACCTCCTATCCGACAAAACAGGTCGAGACCTTTCGGGCGGGGACTGCGCACCTGCTGTTTGGTCTCAGGCACAGCCCACCCGGTGGCAATCGACACTTCACGGGGGCCATCTACCGCGCGCAACTGTATGACCGGGCGTTAACTCCCGAGGAAGTCGCCGCCTCGGCCGGCACCGTAAGCCATCTGATTGACGAGCAGACGCTCGTGAGTACCTTGCCTGAACCGATTCGCATCGAGCGTCAGGACTTGCTGTTCGAGTTGGAACAACTGCGATCGCAACAGGCTCGCTACAACGAAAGAACCGTGTATGCCGTCGCGGCTCGTCCACCCGAACCGACACACGTGCTCGTGCGCGGCAATCCAGGGCAACCGGCCGAGCTTGTGACGGCGGCCGGTATCGCGTCGCTCTCGGGAGTGACAGCGGACTTTCAACTTGCGTCAGATGCTCCCGATGCGGCGCGGCGCATCCAACTCGCGAATTGGATCACCGACCGGCGGAATCCGCTGTTCGCCCGCGTGCTGGTCAACCGCTTGTGGCACTATCACTTTGGTATTGGGATTGTCGATACTCCGAACGATCTGGGGTTCAACGGAGGTCGGCCGACACATCCCGAGCTGATCGACTGGCTGGCGAATCAATGGATGCGCGAGGAGGGAAGTATCAAGGCGATCCAACGGTTAATGGTGACCTCGGCGGTCTATCGGCAGTCGTCGCGTTTGGATACCGGCCAAGCCAGCTTGGATGCGGGCAATCGTTACCTCTGGCGAAAGACCCCTCTGCGGCTCGACGCGGAAACGTTGCGCGATACGATGCTCGCGGTCGCCGACGAGCTCAATCCAAGCATGTACGGGCCGGGCTACCATGACTTCCGCACGTTCACTTTCAACTCGCAGTTTTACGAGATGCTCGATCCCATCGGCGCGACGTTCCAGCGCCGCAGCCTCTATCGCACTTGGGTCCGCTCGGGTCGCAGTCAGTTCCTCGACGTGTTCGACTGTCCCGACCCGTCGGCACTGGCACCTCAACGCGCGGTCACGACGACACCGTTACAAGCCTTATCGCTGCTGAACAATTCGTTCGTCCTGCGGATGGCCGATCGGTTGGCAGCACGCGTGAAGGCCACGTCGGAAGCCAACGCATCGGCTCAAGTTCGTCACGTGTTCCGTTTGGCCGTGGGCCGTGAACCCGGTTCGGAGGAACTTGCCGCAAGCTCGCGGTTCGTCGAACAACACGGCTTGCCGGCTCTGTGTCGCGTCATCTTCAATAGCAACGAATTCCTCTATGTGGATTGATCGGATCACAACTCCATGAACGAACCGCGGATTGATCGACGTGAATGGCTGTCGTGGGCTCAGTCGGGACTGGGCGGCGTTGCACTGGCCTCGCTGCTCATGCGTGACGAGCGTTCCCAGGCTGCGGTGGTTTCGAGCGAATCCTCGGACCCGCCACCACACTTGCTTGCCAAGGCGAAACGAGTCATCCAGATCACCGCGTGTGGCGGCGTGAGCCAAGTCGATTCGTTCGACTACAAGCCCGCTCTCGAACAATTTCACGGGCAGCCCTTGGGAGGCGACGAGAAGCCCGATGTCTTCTTCGGCAGGGTCGGATTGTTGCGCAAGTCGGATTGGGAGTTTCGTCAACGCGGCGAGAGTGGTCTGTGGATTTCGGAGTTGTTCCCGCACTTAGCCGAATCCGCCGATGAACTCACAATCGTTCGATCGATGTTCGCCGAGACATCCAATCATACGCCCGCGACGTTCCAGGAGAGTAGCGGCTTTCGTTTGAACGGCTTTCCCGTGATGGGCGCTTGGCTGTCGTATGGCCTAGGGAGCGAGACGGAGGATTTGCCGGCCTATGTGGTCATTCCCGACAGCCGAGGTTTACCGGCTGGTGGCTCGATCAATTGGTCCAATGGCTTTCTCTCGGCTCGTCACCAAGGCGTGATCATGCGCAGCCAAGGTGAGGCGATTCACGATCTGTTCCCGGCACGGCCCCTCGACGCCGACAGCGAGCAGGCCAGTCAGCAATTGTTGACCAAGCTGAACGAGGAACATCGGCGCGAACGCGGTGACGATGTTCTCCTGGCCCGTATGCGCAGCTATGAACTAGCCGCCCGTATGCAGCTCGCCGTTCCCGAAGTCACGCGACTCGACGATGAAACCGCAGCCACGCGCGAGCAATATGGACTCGATCAAACGGACACCAACGATTTCGGACGCGGTTGCCTCTTGGCGCGGCGTTTGTTGGAACGCGGCGTGCGTTTCGTCCAATTGTTCTCCGGAGGTGCCTTCGGTTCGCCGCGTATCAATTGGGATGGCCATGAGAACGTCCTGGAAAATCACGGTCGCGAAGCCAAACGCATCGACCAACCACTCGCGGCTTTGTTGCGTGACCTGCGACAGCGCGGGATGTTGGACGACACGCTGGTGTTGTTTACCAGCGAGTTTGGTCGCACGCCATTTACGCAGTCGGCCGGAAATGTGCTGGGCGAAGGACGCGATCACAATCAATACGGCTTCTCCGTGTGGCTCGCCGGCGCGGGGCTGCGGCACGGTTTGGCGTATGGCGCGACCGACGAGATCGGCATGAAGGCCATCGAGGATCGCATGCATTGGAATGACTTCCACGCCACGATCCTACACCTGCTGGGCATCGATCACGAGCGATTGACCTACTATCACAACGGCATTCGCCGCCGACTCACGAACGTCGGCGGCGAAGTCGTCACGGGCATTTTGTCGTGAGACTCGCCGCCCGACTTCGCGACCAACGCCCGCTCATCATTTGGTCAGGCGGTCGATCAAGTACTCGGTGGCGTTCTTGTACATCGGATGAGGCCGATCGGGATGGACCAGCACCACATCGACATCCACGGCCTTCAGCCGCTCCTCAAGCTTGACGCCCATGATGCCGGAGTGGGTCGGGTCCTTCGGCGATGAACCGACGACGGGCACTTCACCCGTGTAGAACATCGCAATCGGTGGATCGTCCTTCGACACATGCTCGATCGGCGAGTACTCCGTGATCCACGGCAGGACCGATTCTCGATTGTCGATCAGGCTCTGGAAGTTTGGCAGCCCGAAGGCGTGGGCCCCGTAGCCATAGTTGGGCATCCACTCGCGCAGTTCCTTCGGATCCAGCGACACTTGGGCTCCGTTGACGGCGGCGCAGTACAACCGAGTCGACTCGCGGGCGATCGGATCGTCGCTGTTGGGGTCGGCCAGATCGTCGTGAAAGGCGAGCCATAGGGAGGAACACGCGCCGGCCGAGCCGCCCGTGGCACCGATGCGTGTCTTGTCAAGATTCCATTCGGCCGCCTTGGAACGCACGAATTGCAATGCGCGAGCCGCGTCTTCCAACGGCGCTTTGACCGGTGGCTCAACCTTGTCTTCAACCCCGTTCTGGACGTAGCGGTAATTGATGGCCACGACCGAAATGCCTTTGTCGAGGAAAGCTTTGGGATTGGTTTTTTTGTCGCCGCCCCGCCAGCCACCGCCGTGGATATAAAACACTACCGGTGTCGGCTTGTCTGACTGCGCTTGGTAGAAGTCCAGCACCTGGCGAGGATGTTCGCCATACTTCAGGTTGAGAAGTTGCTTGGGTTCATCGGCCTGACCCTGACTTGCGAATACGAGCAATGCGATGACAAGAAGGATTCGTTTCATGTGGTAGTCTCCTGAAAAGTGTTTGGTCACTTTAGTGTCTGGCAGAACATTTAGCAAACGTCACCGCATCGCTCATCTCCACAGCGGCACGACCTTCTCGATGTACCGCCGCTCGTGCTCGAGTTGGTCCTCGGCACCGCACGCCGGCGCATGGGGTTCGTCGATGGACACGCTCACGCTGTCGACGAGGAACCCCGCGGCGTCGATGTCGCGTGCGGCCGAGCGGAAGCGGATGTAGCTAATGCCGTTCAGCGTCTTGTTCCGGAGCGGGACATCGCCCGCTGGCTGATCGTCGACCAGAAGCCGACACTGCGCACTCGACAAGTCCCACTCGAAACGGACATCGTGCCACCGGTCGGGCACAAGACTCGCCGTGCCGAGACGACCGTCCGCGCCCAGGTTGACTTGGAAG
>JBGTHH010000168.1:0-4085 GCA_041746275.1 Pirellulaceae bacterium
CGTGTAGCTCGCCGCTGCGCCGGGCTGCACGGTCAACTCGGCAGGGTCCAGCGACAAGACCTGCTCGGCGAACACATTTTCGGGCGGCAGCGTCACTTGGCCCGGCGTGCCCTGGCTGGTGAAGTCGATGGTCGTTTCGCCCATCACCGCGCGCGTCTCGCCCGGTTGCAATCCGCTGACGAGCGTGTCCCAAGTGAGTGTCGCGGTTGGCTGCAACACACTCAGCGGCAGATCCCAAACCAACGTGTCGAAATCCGCTCCCGAGATAATCTCAGTCGGCGGCACGTTGAACGAGTCGCCGACGACTTCCACGCCGGTGCCGCGCGGAATCTCCACTGACGCGGTCACCATGGTCTCGCCGGCGCCGACCAGCGAATAGACGGTCAGCCCATCCGCGCCGCTGGCGTACAGGAACTGGCCGTCGCTATCCAACCCTGCGTAAAACACCGGAGTTTCGAGCCGCTGCAGAATCTGGATGTCGGCCGGATCACTGGCGTCGATCAGCAGCAGTTCCGGGTCGTCACCGACCGCGCCCAGACTGGAGAAAGCAAAGCGGCCGCCACCGAGCGATGTCAGACTGCCCGCTCCGCGCGCCGCGCGATCGAGGATCTGGGTGCTGATCAGTTGCGGAGCCCGCGGGTCGCTGATGTCGACCGCCGCCAGCACAACGTTGCCGGTCGGGCCGATATCTTCGGGCAGGGCCGGATTGAACGGATTCAGCCACCCGCCTTGGGTCGCCAGCACCAACAACATGTCGCCATCGCGCGCCAGCCCTTGGGCCAACACGGTGCCCGGAATCTGCAACTCGCCCACGATCTTGCTGGAGTTCGGCGGATCGCTGTTGATGTCCGCGGGATCAGACACGTCGACAATCAGCACGCGGCCCACACCGGTTTGCGTGGCCGTTCCGGTCGATGTAGTACTGCCGACCAACAGCGTATCGTTGTCGGCCAGTTCCATGCCGAACATGTTGAAGTTGCCGCCGTTCTGGAACAACGGAATCGCGCCGAGCCGACCGTTCTGATTCAACAATGCGTCGGCCAATTCCATAGCAAACGGGTCGCTGATGTCGTAGCTCAACACCGTGCCGTTCTGGGCCGTGATGGTTCCCGCGCCGAGGTTTTGTCCGACGAGCAGGTGCGAAATCAGCACCGCATCGCCGCGAACGACCAGATCAGCAGCGAAGAGATAGTTGTTATTGTCTTGATCGGCCAGCCGCTGGGTCTGCAGCGGGTTCGTCGATGTGCTGCCTGGACGTAAGGTGCCTCCCAGGTCGTAGAATCGTACGCCGGTTCTGGCGAAGTTGGCCACGGCACTGCCCGCTCCGGCTTCGACAACAATCAACCGATCACCATCCACAACACCTTTGAATAAGCCGTTGGCCTCGCTTGCTACCACACGCCGCAGCCAATCCGGGTTCGCGGCATCCGCCACATCTACCACGTGCAAGCCCGAACCGCCGAAGACATAGAGCACGTCGTTGTGGATCGTGACGTCACGGAGCACATCGTTCAGAAAGACATCGATCGGTACCTGACTGACCAGTTGCAGCGATTGCCCATCGCCGCCAAACTCCGTCATCTCCACGCGCAACGTATTGGTGACCGTGCTGGAACCCGGCGGAAGAAGTTGCGGCCCGACCAGCAGCGCCGCGGTCAGCGGCAGGCCAACCAGCAGCGAAGCCACGCCGCTGCCCCCCGGAATCGGTTGGCCATTGCTGTCGGTGACGGCGACTTCCACCGCGTAGTTTCCCGGCGCCAATACGGTTGTGTCCAGCAGGCCCAAGTCGACGGCAACCAGCGAAGTCTGCACACCCAGATGGACCGGCACGGCGGTGGACGTGAAAACGACTTGGTCGGTCGAGTCCAACACGCGGAAGGAAACCATCCCCTCTTGGCGGCGGTTGACGGCATTCAACAACCGCGTGGAAACCTGCACGGGATCGCCCGGTTCGGCAAACGGCGGATCGAGCGCCACCTCAGTCACCGCCAGGAACTCGTTCCGCGTTCGCAGTGTGCCGACGACCGACTTGGTGATTTGCGGCGTGACGCCAGCGATCGAGACGTCGACCAAGAATTCAAAAGCCAGCAGCTCGTCGCTGGTTGTTTGCGTCAGCATCAGGGGCAACAACGCAACCTCGTCACGCTCGAGCGTAATCGGCGTCGTATCAAACACGGCGGCAACACCGGGCGGAAGACCGGTCAGATCCAGTTCGTAGGTCGTGGTGTCCGTGCCGACGTTGCGCACCCGCAGGGTGAACTCGCGCGGCACCTGCGGTTGAGCCACCTGTGAAGTGGGCAGCAGTAGCACTTCCACATTGCCGCGGCTGAGCGAGGTCGTGATCGCGGCGAAATCGTCCAACGCCGCGCCGATCCGCACCACAGCGGCTTGGAACTCGGCGGGTGTTACAGCCACGGCCAACGAATCGCGGGCGTCGGCTAGCGGCCCACGAAAGCCCACCAAGATCTCGTCCACCGCCAGCAGGCTGATAATACTATCCAAGCTGGCCAGCGACTGGCCGCGAAAGACCGGTGAGTCGGGTGCTTGAACTAGGTTGGTTAGTGCAATGCTCAGATCGTCCAGCCGCGCTGCAAGTTCACCATTGCCGAGGCCGAGTGCGGCGGTCGCGCTTTGGGCCAGCGCTTCGGCACCAGGCACCGCAAGCCGGATCGGGATGACGATCGACTGCGGCTCGACGGCACCGAAATGCATGGTGATTTGGGCGCTGAGTGTGGTCCCCAGAGGCGTGCCGATCGCTGGCGTTAACGTCAAGGTTTGCGAGATCGATTCGCCAGGATTGATCGTGGTCGAATTAAGTCCGTCCAGTGTCAGCCCGGCGGGCAAGCCGACATCGAATGTCACATCACTCGGCACGTTCCCCACGCCATGTAGCACGAAATCGAACACGACCGGGATGCCGGGCACTGCCGCACGCGGTGGTGGTTCGATTGTGCTCACCACGCCATGCATCTCGGGCACGGGAAACGTGGTTGCAAACGAATCGGTCACGGCCGGATTGCCGAGGCTGGTAATGGCCACGGTGAACGAGGCGTCGGTTCCCGCCGGCTGCAACACACCGGTCGGTTGGAGAACCAAACCGACTTCGGCCGTCTCGCCAGCGGGGATGCCGATACTGGGGACGGTAGTGATCACTTCCCAACCAGGCGGGGCGTCGGTCACCTGAACCTCAAAGCGATCGTGGACCGATTGCTCATTCTTGATTCCGACGCGGAATACCGTGGGCAACTGCGCACCACCAAAAGGAAGCGTAAACAGCGGATCGTCGACGATACTCACGACGACGCCCTGACCCGCGAGGCTATGAAAAGCGTCCAACGCCAGCGGCGAAATGAACTGAGTCGGCAACGGCGGATCGAAGGCGATTTGGGCGGCAACAAGACTCAACGACTCAAACAGCGATTGGACCAATCCGAAAATGCCGACTACCGCAGCGCCCACGCCCGGCAGCGGAATCACACCGGTTAGCCCTCCCGCCAGCAAGTTATTGGCCATATTGCCTTGCATCTGATCCTTGCACTCCTGCAGGCTGCCGGAACAGTTGGTGATGTCGTCCACGTACGAGACCATGCCGGCAATCACGCCAATACCCGCCGCGGAGAAGGCGAGCGACGCGGCATACTCCGAGATCGCCTGGTGACCGCCGTCTTCAGTGACACCGATCGTTTCGCCCGATCCAGGATCAATTTCATACCAAGCGAGTTGCTCCGCGCCACCGATTTCCACGGGCCGCTGAGGCACGAGGATCAGTTTTCCCGCGTTGGCGGCCGCGCTGATGCGCGCTTTGGCTTCGGCTGAAAACGGTGCGGCATCCAGTTCGCTTACGTTCTCGGCGGCAATCGGCAATAGGGCGACATTCGCTTCCCGCGCTGCGCTCATAACACGCGACGTGCTCACTGTCGGTGGAGCGTCGGGCACTTGAGAAACTTGAAAGGCCATCACCTCCGTTTCGACAATGTTTTCGATCATCCCGTGCGCGATGCGGAAAACGCGGGCGGCGTCTTGGTTTTGGCCCGGTGGCACCACAACCCGCACGCTGCTGCGACGAAGATCGATGGAATTCGTGA
>JBGTHH010000169.1:0-4676 GCA_041746275.1 Pirellulaceae bacterium
AGCGCGGCCAGATCGTTCCCGGAGTCTCCCGCGTAGACCACGGACTCCCGAGCGAATCGCACATGACTCAGCCACCACTCCAGCGCGTAGGCTTTCGAGACCGCACGCGGCAGCACATCGATCAAGCCGACGCCCGAATATGGATCGATGCTCGAAATAATGGAATAGGGTGCGTCGCCTTCCGCCAATCGGTCCCGCATTGTGCGGACCACTTCGTCCAACTCCGCCGCCTCGGCATAATAGCCCAACTTGAATCGCCCTTGTTTGGATTCCTCCTGCAATCGCAAGCCCCGCACGACACGCAAGCTTTCTCGCACATCGGCCAAAGGCAGGGGCTGAATGATGGCCTCGAGATGCTGGTGATACAGTTCGACTTCCTCAAAACCACCCGTTGCCGTGCGTCGCACCATGCTCGCGCCGACATCGCAGATCACCCACTCGGGATGAGGCAAGTCATATTCGTCGAGTGCTTGTGCGACCGAGGCAAAATGTCGCCCGGTGACAAAAACTAGCATGATCTCATCGGCCAAGACGCGCTGGGCGATGACTCGTAAATCGTGGCGATGACGGGCATTATCGTCCTGCGGAATCAGGGTTCCATCCAGATCCACCGCCAGCACTTTGTGGGGTCCAAGCCCTCGTGTTGTTTGGCTCATGCCGCTATAATCTTGGAGAAGTTCGGAATTCGCCCTCGCCGATGCGAGGCTACCTGGCGGGTTCACGTCGTTCGGATTCTATCACGAACCTCTAGGAGTGACATGAGCGTCTCACCACGCCGCAGCAACCTGAAGATCACCCTCATCAGCTTGCATGGTCTGATTCGGGCCAAGGAACCCGAGTTGGGGCGCGACGCCGACACGGGGGGTCAAGTCAAGTACGTGCTGGAGTTGGCCGCCGAACTGGCTCGGCAAGAGGAGGTCGCGGAAGTTGAGTTGCTCACACGCCAGATCATCGACGAGCGGGTGGGGCCCGATTACGCGCAGCCCGAGGAAGTCATCGCCGGTAACGCGAAGATTGTGCGAATTCCTTTCGGTCCTAAGCGTTATCTGCGCAAGGAAGCGTTATGGCCCTACATCGAAGTGTTTGTCGATCAAGTGCTCAGTCACTTTCGGCGACATGGACTGCCGGATGTGATCCACGGGCACTACGCCGATGCGGGACTGGCCGGAGCTCAACTTGCACGCTTGCTGCACATTCCCTATCTGTTTACCGGACACTCCTTGGGCCGAGTGAAGCGACAACGCTTGTCGATCGAGAACAAGGACTCCAAGTCGCTCGAAGAAAACTACCACTTCGTCACCCGCGTGGAAGCGGAAGAAGTCGCACTCGAGACGGCAGCCATGGTCGTCACTAGCACTCATCAAGAGGTCGCTCAGCAATACGAACTATACGAGCACTATGTTCCCGATCGAATGGAAGTGATTCCTCCGGGAGTCGATCTGACACAGTTCAATCCTCCGCAAGAGGACGCGGTCCCGCCACCGTTCGCCGCGACTCTGGCGCGCTTTCTTCGCGAGCCGAATCGGCCGATGATTCTGACCATGGCTCGGCCCGATGAGCGAAAGAATCTCGATATGTTGGTGCGTGTCTACGGCGAAAGCGAGGAACTACAGCGGCGCGCGAACCTGGTGCTGTTGATGGGGACGCGGCACGATTTGCGGGAGTTGCCCGTCGCGCAACGTCGCGTGATTCAAAACGTGTTTGCTCAGATCGACTTGTACGATCTGTATGGAAAAGTCGCTTACCCCAAACTGCACACCGCGTCCGATGTTCCCGACCTGTATCGCTGGGCGGCGACTACACGAGGCGTGTTCATTAATCCCGCGCTGACCGAACCCTTCGGTCTGACGTTGCTCGAGGCCGCCGCCACGGGATTGCCGATTGTGGCCACCAACGATGGCGGCCCCAACGACATCGTAGATAACTGCCAGAATGGAATCCTCATCGATCCGTTGGACGCACCCGCCATCGAACACGCTTTGTTGCGTGTGTTGACCGAACCCCAACAGTGGCAGCAGTGGTCGGAAAACGGAATCTCGGGCGTACATCAGCATTACACATGGCGACAGCACGTGCGGCGTTATCTACGCGATGTCATCGACATCCTGGAGCATTCCGCCGTCCCTGAATTGGCCGTGCAACCAACGCCTCGACGTTTGCCCAGTTTTGATCGGTTGATCATTACCGACTTGGACAATACGCTTACCGGCGATGGCGACGGGCTGGCGGAGTTCCTGCAAGTCCTCCGCGATGCCCCACACGTTGGTTTTGGCGTCACGACTGGTCGGCGACTGGACAGCGCCATGGCGCTGATCCGCGAGCTCAACCTACCGGCTCCCGACCTGCTCGCCACTTCGGTTGGCACCGAGTTGTATTACGGCGAGAAATTGACGCCTGATCGGAGTTGGCGGAAGCAGATCGACTATTGCTGGAAGCCCGATCAAGTGCGAACCTTGCTCGATGGGTTGCCGGGCTTCTATCTGCAAGACGACTTGGAGCAGTCCGAGTTCAAGATCAGTTACGAGATTGACACAAAACGCGTCCCCTCACTCGCGCAGGTGCGGCGGATACTGCGCGAGGCTGGCTTGCGCGCGAATGTCATCTTCTCCTTGGGCATGTTCCTCGACGTCGTGCCCGTGCGGGCGGGCAGCGGCATGTCGGTGCGGCATTTGTTGTACAAGTGGGGATTCGCTCCCGAGAATGTGCTCGTCGCGGGTGACTCGGGAAATGACGAAGAGATGCTCAAAGGACGTACGTTGGGAGTGGTTGTAGGGAATTATAGCCCCGAACTAGAAAAACTTCGTAAGTGGCCACGCATCTATTTCGCTCAAGCCACCCATGCGCGAGGCATTCTTGAAGGTATCGAGCACTATCAATTCTTGGACCATATTGTGATTCCCAATGATCGGATCGAGTGACCCCCAGGAGATCGCCGACCTCGCATTCGAAGCCGATCTGACACGACAGCGAATCATTCCTCGACTGGCGACGGTGTGGACCGACATGGACGCCGCCGAGGATGTGGTGCGCCCGTTCGAGCAGCGATTGGAACAGCTCTGGCCCGCGCTGTTTGAGCAACTCTTCCAGTTGTATGGCAAACGCTACGACTTCTTCTATCACATCGAGCAAATCTTACTGACCGCCGCACGGGCCTGGGGTGAGCGCGACGCGCAACTTCGTCGGCAAGACGAGCATCGCATCCATGACGCGAACTGGTTTCAGTCAGAAGGGTTGGTCGGCGGTGCCCTTTACGTCGACCTGTTCAGCGAGAACCTCGGCAAGCTCGCGGAGCAGATACCGTACTTCCAGCAGGTCGGCTTGACCTACCTGCACTTGATGCCGTTGTTCGCAGTGCGTCCGGGCGACAACGATGGCGGTTATGCCATCAGCAATTACCGGTCGATCGATCCACGGCTGGGGACGATCGAGGACCTGCAGCGACTCGCCCACGCTTTACGCGAAGCGGGGATCTGTTTGGTACTCGATTTCGTATTCAATCACACGGCGGACGATCACTACTGGGCGCGACAGGCCGAGGCGGGAAACCGCGAGTATCAACAGTTTTACTATCTGTTCGACGATCGCCGCCTGCCTGATCAATATGAACGGACCTTGCGCGAGATCTTTCCCACGGTTCGGCGCGGCAACTTCACTTGGCACGATGGCATGCGGAAGTGGATTTGGACCACATTCAACAACTTTCAATGGGATCTCAACTACCACAACCCGGCGGTCTTTCGTGCCATGCTGGAGGAGATGCTGTTTATCGCGAATCAAGGTGTCGACATCCTGCGACTCGACGCCATCGCCTTCATCTGGAAGGAAATGGGCTCCAGTTGCGAAAACCTGCCACAGGCTCATGGGTTGGTGCGGGCGTTTAATCTACTGGCGCGCCTCGCAACTCCGGGCTTGCTCTTCAAGTCCGAAGCGATCGTACACCCCGACGAGGTCGTGAAATACATTTCGCCGCAAGAATGCCAGCTCTCCTACAATCCGACGTTGATGGCTTTGTTGTGGGAGTCGCTGGCCACGCGTGAGGTGAAACTATTGACCCGCTCGCTGACTCATCGACACCCGCTTCCCGAGCAGACGGCCTGGGTCAACTACCTGCGCTGTCATGATGACATCGGCTGGACGTTCGATGACGAAGACGCCGCAGCCGTCGGTATTCGAGCGTACGATCATCGCCAGTTTTTGAATGCGTTCTATACGGGCCAGTTCCCCGGTTCTTTCGCGCGCGGCGTGCCATTTCAACACAATCCGGATACGGGTGACATGCGGATCTCGGGCACCATGGCATCGTTGGCTGGGCTGGAACAGGCGATCGATCACGACGACGAGCGGCTTGTCGAGATGGCGATTCGGCGCATCATGTTGCTGCATGGCGTGACGCTCACCATTGGGGGCGTGCCCTTGCTCTACCTGGGTGAGGAGTGGGGCATGTTGAACGATTACGACTTTGTCAAAGACCCTGCCAAGGCCGGGGATACACGGTGGATTCATCGACCGAAGATGAAGTGGGAGTACCTGGATCAACTCGACACGCATCAAATGAGTATGCAAGAATCGGCCCGCCAGCGGATCTTTCAACAGCTTCGCCGGATGATCTCCTGGCGACAGCGATTGCCCGCCATCGGTGGTCGGAAAATGGAACTGCTCAAGACCGAGAATCCGCA
>JBGTHH010000170.1:0-3169 GCA_041746275.1 Pirellulaceae bacterium
TCTCAAGGAACTTGCGGAGTGGGTCGAATCGCTTCGGGGATAAGTCGATGGACTTGTTGAGCGACGATAGCTTGAACTCGATGATTCGGTGTGAGCCGGTTGGCGACCAATGGCCAGTCCCATGAACGGAATAACGATCAGGAAGACGACCACAAGTTCCTGCCAGAGCTTTCGCTTCCTCTTTACCACAGCGACTCCAACTCAATGCCCCACTCGTCCGACACAAATCTTGGAACGACACCGAAGCTGGCCCGGCCATCGGCCCACTTGATCGTTTCCGGTCTCTTGGCCGCATCGGTGCAAAGGCGGCTGGGATGCGGCATGATGCCGACACGACCCAGATCAAGGCGGTCGGAATCCCAGCAAGTCTGAATGGTCACGTCGGGATGGGTACGTTCGTGTGTGTGGCCGTGGCACGCCTTGAACAACAGCCGGAACTCATGGTCTTCGAGATCGAAAACGCTGCCCCGCAAATCCAAAGCGAATTCAGCCGCTCTTGGGCCGTGTTGAGGATCAGTCACTTCGTTTTGCCGCCGAGAGTCATGGAGAACGGCGAACAGTTGCACGACCTCAACATTGGCCCCGGTCTCGCTGGACAATCGCAAGCCGTTTTCGAGAACTCTGGCCCAATGCGCCACGCCATGATCGCCGTTGAGCGGCAGGGCGTATTCTTCGAGGACGGTCTTCAGAACCAGCGGGATGTTCACGTCCATGTGGCTACTTTGGCTCAGCTTTCACGTAGATATCCTCGGGCGCTTCATCGAAGTATCGGAACAGCGCCGGGCACAGCCATCCCTCGGCTACCGGCTCGTCGCTACTGTACCACCAACCGCCGAACTCTTCACGAACTCGGGTCAGCTTCCGCTGGTATCCGGGAAATGGCGCTGCCGAGAACAACAGCCGAAATCCCTGCCGTGCATCCGGGATGTCGGCGACCAGATCGTCGATCATTTCAGGCACGCCGCTGACGAACGGTTCCTGCACCAGATCAACGGCATCATCGTCAAACACCCACGTCTCGACGGAATCGAGCCAGTAAGGAGCGATGGCGAGAATCTGGTTTGGCATGACTTGGACACTCAGTCAAACAACGGAAGCGATTCTGGGAACGTGACGCTGCCGTCTCCAATCTTAGCGCCTTCGCTCAGCTTGTGCGGTTCCAGCTTACCATCTGGAAGAATGTGCTGGACGGTAATACTATTCGCCACCAGAAAGTCGCTGGTCAGTTTGCGGTGGCAATCGTGGTACGACTTCTCGGCACACATGATCGCCGTGCGCTTCGTGATTGCGATCGCCAGCAGCCGATCTGCGCCCTTTCGGAACTCGTCGCCAAGCATGTGATCGGCGTAATTGCGGAATGACTCGTCCTTGATTCCAAAGTTTGGACTGTCGGCCAGCCCTTCCTTCCGGTGTCCGCCAAGTGATTCGAGCCAGTGGTACTCGATGCCGTGTTCTCCAAGTGCCTTAGCCAAGTTGGGCCGGTTGAAATGCGGAAGCCTCCGTGACGATGGAAAACGCCATACCTGATGGCCCGACCGTCTCGAGGAATTCTTCATCGCCAACACGTGCGGCCAATTGGTCATAGGTTAGTTGGCGATACTCATCCAACTTGGCATCGAGCATAGCGATCTCCTCTACAACAATTCTATCGGGGCTACAGCGGGCCGGATAGAATTGCCTTCGGAGAGCCATAACGATGACCAAAACCGCAACTGACAAACTGTACGTCAACTTGAGTGCTGAAGTGGACCCCAAGCGCTGGACCAGAAACCGGGTTTAATAAGAGGTAGAACTCTGAGGGAACGAAAGCGGCAAGCGAGCCTCTCAAAGGCATCGCGCCAGCCGCCGAATCGCATCTCCGCTCAGGATTCCGTTTGATTTCCCATTTTTTTCGCGCAACTTTGTGGTGTTTTGGGAGCACTCAGTTTTGCAGGTACATCTCCGCGGGCGTGCGTTTGCCCAAGGACGAGTGCGGACGCTCGTGGCAGTAGAGCTGAAAGTATTTCCGAAGACCCACGCTCAATTGCCGAACCGACTCGTAGTCTTGCAAGTAAACGTTTTCGTACTACACCGTCCGCCACAGACGCTCGATGAACACGTTATCCAACGCGCGACCCCGGCCGTCCATGCTGATCGCGATCCCGCGCTCGGCCAAGACACTCGTAAACTTCCGCGACGTGAACTGGCAGCCTTGATCCGTATTGAATATCTCCGGTGTGCTGATGGCCAAGGCGTCCTCCAAAGCCTCGATGCAGAAGCCGCCCTCCAGTGTAAGGACTCTTCCGCCAGTTCGTAGTAGTACGAGGAGCGGTTCAGTCCCAACAACTCACAGTGGCGACGGACACTGAGTTCGTCATGGCTCGGCTCGACGAGAAGACGCTTCTTGTTAGTCGAACGTGGAAGCTTTTTTTGAGCCATTCCAACTCCATCTTCAGACGGCCGATCTGCTCGAACAGCTCATCGTCGCTCACCTCATCGCGCTGGCGTCGCTTTCGACCATCTTCGAACAACTCGCTGGCATCGCTCAGCAGCTTTTTCTTCCAAGCCGAGATTTGGTTTGCGTTCACACCGAAATGGCTCGACAACTGAGACAGCGTCCGATCTCCGCGAAGCGCAGCCAAAGCCACCTTCGCCTTGAACGTTCCCCCCAACACACGTCGCTTCCGTGACATCGCTAAGACCCTCCTTGTGAAATAAAAGCTTCCTGATTTTACCTCTTATTGCCTGGTCCAGTTTTCAGGGGCCACTCCCTCCGGCACACTTGCGGCGCGTGGTTCGCGATGACTGGCGCACACCCGAAGGTTGTCCAACAAGTGATGCGGCATTCAACCATCACACTGACCATGGACACCTACGGGCATTTGTTCCCCGGCCAAGAGACCGACGCGGTAGCTGGGATGCGTGACGTGTTGTTCGCTCTTCCCAAATTGGCCGAGGCTCTGAGAGCGACAGGAACCGACGATGCGATGCCGGAAGTCCGAATAACGCGCAGCGCCCGGTTCAGCGCGCAGACCGCGAAACGCGACGAATCGATGCGACGGCGTGCGACGAACGGACCAAGCCGAACATCGCAAAAGAATCGCCCAAGCCTTTGCAAATTGCAGACTTAGGCGACAGAGTGCGACGTGATGCGATGACAAACGAAAGTAGGCCGGGCAGGACTCGAACC
>JBGTHH010000171.1:0-2628 GCA_041746275.1 Pirellulaceae bacterium
GCCGCCACAGCGTACATCGAGGAATACTCGGGACCAAAATTCGTCACGTCGCCCAAAGCCATCTGCACCATAAAACCGGTCATGGTTTGAATCTCTTGACGAGGGTCCAGCGTGAGTCGCGGCATGCTCCCGGCGGCCAGAGCCACGATCATCGTCTCGCCAATGGCCCGCGCAATTGCCAACAGGAAGGCCGAGACGATGCCCGATAACGCGGCGGGCAAGACGACCTTCGCCGATACTTCGAACTTGGTCGCGCCCAATCCATAAGCCGCCTCGCGTAAGCTGCGGGGCACGGCTTGCAGTGCGTCCTCGGCCAGCGAGCTGATGGTGGGCAAACACAGGATACCCACCGCGATACCCGCACTGAACGCGTTGTACACGTTAAAGCCCTCGTGGAACATCTTGAGGGCTGGGGTAATCACCGTGAGCGCGAAGAAACCGTAAACGACGGTCGGAATCCCGGCGAGCACTTCCAGGGTCGGCTTAAGCGCCGAGCGCACCTTGCGCGGCGCGTATTCGCTGAGATACACCGCCGTGATCAAGCCCAACGGCAACGCCAACGCCATCGCGACCGCAGTGACCAACATCGTTCCCGAAATCAACGACCAAATGCCGAAATGCTTTTCGTCACCTAAGAGGGGATTCCACTGGCTGGTCGTCAAGAACTCGACGACACTCACCCCGTCCATTTGGAAGAAATGAAATGTTTCGATGGCCAGCACGACAATAATGGTGGCCGTGGTCCCCAAGGAAAAGACCCCGCACAGGATCAGCAACGTCTTGATGGCGGCATCGCGAGTCTGAATCGCGCGCCGCGAGCGCATTCGCAAACCGTCGTGCTTGCGAGTTGCCGATGGATAGGTTCGCTGAGATACGGAATCGGTGGCCATGGGATGGTTTATTGAACTAGGTTCTCGGGCTGGAATAAGTCCGGCAAGGCCCCAGGTCGCGGATCACCGGAGGGGGCGAGAAAATGGGTGCCCACGGTTCGCTCCTCGACCAATTTTCTGGCTCGGTCATAAACTTCGTTGGGCAAACGCACATAGCCGACTTGCTCGGAAAGCTTCGCCGCATTGTCCAAATAGAAGCCCACGAACTTTTTAATCTCCGGACGCTTGAGCGAGGCCTCGTTCACGTAGATGAACAGCGGGCGACTAAAGGGCGCGTACTCGCCACTTTCGATGGTTTGTGAAGTCGGCATCACCGCCGTGCCCGTTTCGGGATTCACGATGGGGACGGCTCGCAGGACCTGACTGTTCTCGAAGTAGTAGGCCGCTCCAAAGAAACCCAGCGCGTCTTTCTCGCCACTGACGCCCGTGACGAGCACGTTGTCGTCCTCACTGACCGAGATATCGCTCCGCAACGATTCGCCTTTGGCCAAGACGACTTCCACAAAGTAATCAAATGTTCCCGAGTCAGTGCCCGGGGCATAGATCTTGATGGGCTGCGCGGGCCATGCGGGGTTGACGTCGTTCCAGTTCTTCGCGGCTCCCTTCTCGCTAAAGATCTTGTGGAGTTGTTCCACCGTAAGCTGGTCTACCCAAGTGTTCTCCGGGTGGACGGCGATCGTCAGGCCGTCATACGAGATCGGTAATTCAATAAACGACACGCGGGCGGACTTGCATTGCTCAAACTCGTCCATCTTGATGGGGCGGGACGCATCCGAAATGTCGGTCTGACCTTGGGTAAAACGCTTAAATCCGCCCCCCGTCCCCGATTGACCGACCGTCACGTGGACCGCAGGGAACTGCTTACGGAACTCGTTCGCCGCCGCCTCGCTAATAGGATAGACGGTGCTCGAACCGTCAATTTGCACCTTCCCCGTAAGTTCCGATGAGGCATCCGCTGCCCCTTCCTGACGCTCGACCTGATCTTCCAGCGCCGATAAATCACTGATCTCGCTGACGTCGCTTTGCGAATTACAACCGACGACTCCAACCACCAGAACACTCAAAACCCACCATTTACGTATCGTATGCATCTCACCTAGCTCCTGCTTGTGGCCGTTCTCTATCCGTCGGAAAGTTCGTAGCACGCCGATGATCTTACCGATTCAAGTGGCGTTGTTCCAAGGGAGTCACCCGCCGTCCGGTCATTGCCGATTAACACTCTAAACTCCCAAGGACTCATCTGGGCCGATAGCTTAACGAGTAAATGTGAAGATTGTGTTAAGGCCAGATTAATTGCTCGCTTGAAATTCAGGACCGGCGTTTAACCCGTGACAGCCTCCCAGGCCTGATCGCGAAGTGGTAATCAGACCACCCAGAGCAAGGGGCGGCGTAGCGAAAACGAGCAGTCCAACCCGTGAAGACGCCGGATGTTTCGTCAGAGGGTCGGTTTGCTATAGTGCCTGTAAACGTCTGTGGGAGAACGAACCAGCACCATGACCGCGATCTACTTGGAAGCCGTGACGCGATTTGAAGAGCTGTTAGCTCGTGCCAAACAATCTGACTTGCGCGAGCCGACCGCGATGACGTTGGCAACTAGCGGAGCCGACGGGCGACTGTCCGCTCGTATCGTCTTGCTCCGCCACATGGATAACCGAGGATTCGTGTTCTACACCAACCTGCACAGTGACAAGGGACGCCAAGTCGCGGAGAATCCTCGCGTGGCCCTCTGTTTTCATTG
>JBGTHH010000172.1:0-7312 GCA_041746275.1 Pirellulaceae bacterium
GATCGAGCATCTGTTGGAGCCATTGAATGCGTCGGAAATGAAGTACCCCGGCACCAGCTTAACCCTGACGTACTCCCTGATCGGTGCCACCCAAAACTGAAACAGGGATCAGCTAGTTTCCGCCCAGATCAGGAGTTCTGAAAGTAGGTCATGCTCCGCATGACGGATTGCGTAATGCCTTACGGCCTACGTCTGGACGATCGCGTTGGGACGGATGCTAAATCCGCTCGGCGAACGTGGCGCGCCATCCAATTGCTTGGGCCTTGCGTGTGCCGCAATTCTTGGCCGTGTTCCGTCACGCGGTGCGTGACCTACTCGTTTCGATGAACTCGGTCACCCCAGAATCTTCGAGATGGGTTCGCCGTCGCAAATTTTGAAGGGGCGGCCTTCGAGATCGTGGACTTCGCGGGACGGGTCGAGGCCGCAGGCTTGGCAGACGGTGGCCAGGTAATCGCCCGGAGTGACAGCGTTGTCCTTGACGTACGCCGCTTGATTGTCGCTGGCTCCGTAAATTGAGCCGCCTTGAATGCCACCGCCGGCGAGGACTGCGGAGTAGCAGAACGGCCAATGATCGCGGCCGTTATTTCCGTTGATCTTCGGGGTGCGGCCGAATTCTCCGGCACAGGCGACAAGCGTCTCGTCCAGCAAGCCGCGCTGCGTGAGATCTTCCAGCAGCGCGGAGAACGCTTGGTCGAATGCGGGGAGACAATAGTTGGCCTTCAACATGCCGTAGCCGGTTTGACCGTGCTCAAGGTCATGGAGTCCGCCGTGAGCGTCCCACACGTTGTAGACCTTCGCGGCAGGGGTGATGAACATCCAATTGACGGTCACCAGCCGCACGCCCGCCTCGACTAGTCGGCGCGCGGTAAGGAAGCTCTCGCCGTACTCATTGCGTCCGTAGCGGTCGCGCGTGACGGACGATTCCAACTCAAGATTCAGAGCATCCCGGACCGTCGTGGAATGGAGCAACTGATACGCGCTTTCAAAGGCACTGTCTAAGGCTCGCGCACCGGCCGTCTTCTGCAAGACTCGGTCCTCGGCTTCCAGCAGGTCGCGCAGTCCACGCCGTGCCTGTAGTCGGGCGATCGAGACGTCATGAGGCAGAGTCAGCGGAATCTTCGGGGGATCCGCTCGCGGGCCGGTCTCCACATGGTTGAAGACTTGTCCCAGTTCAACCGGGTCGTGCTGCGAGCCCAGGAAACCCGCATGGGTTCCCGAGTAGAACACGCCGTCATGTGCGACCGCGCGGGGAATCGAGAAGCTGGCGGGCAAAGATGATTTCTCACCGAGGTGCGAGAACATCGAGCCAATGGACGGAAAGTCGCTTCGTTGGCGAGCGTTGGCGGGAAACGTGCGGGGCGGTAGCATCGCTCGGCCCGTCAGCGTGTGATACACTGACACGCCATGATCGGTCGCGGAGTGAGTCAGCGAGCGGATGATCGACAGCTTATCCGCCTGCCGCGCCACTTGCGGCAACTGATCCCCCAACAGCATCCCCGGAACCGTTGTTTGTATCGGCAGGAACGGACTGCGAATGCCATCGGGAGCATTCGGTTTTACATCCCACATGTCCTGCTGCGGCTGTCCTCCCCACATGAACAAAAAGATGCAGGATTTCGCGGGAGGCTTCCCCACCGCCCCGGACTGTTCCATCGCCATCAACTGAGGCAGCGACAGCACACCGCAGGCTGCCGATCCCAATTGCAACATCGCATCGCGACGGTGAATCATCCGAAGTACTCCCGAAAACTATGGAGCTCAGGTAGCAGAACCATCATGCCCGACAGTCTATCACGCCTTGCGACTTTTCAAAACCTGCGTCTGACGGAGATTCGAGCATTCGATCAGGCTATATTCACTCCGAGGCTGTGAAAAATTGGGACTGGCTCCGAGTGGATGCCTGTGTTTTGCAAGGATTTCGCGTAGCTGCGAGGTGCCTGTCCCAATTGTTTCACAGCCTCTCCGCGAACACCAATGACGACTTCACAGCAGGAGCTTCACCAGTGAGCGACGAAGATCAGTCACGCGAAGTCATTACCGTACTTGGCACGATTCGTCCCGAAGAGATGGGAGTGACTCAAACGCACGAGCATCTGTTTCTCGACGCGATGGACCACTACGCCAGCTACGGCTACCAGCTTGTCATTGACGATGAAGAGGTGATGGCGAAGGAGATCACGGAGTTTACGAGTCGCGGCGGGCGGACGATTTGCGATGTCACGCTGGACGAGATCGGTCGCGATCCGGAGCGACTGGCGCGGTTCTCGCGGCGGACGGGCATCAACATTCTGATGGGTTGTGGCTGGTATCGCGATTTCGGATACCCGCCGATCGTCGCCGAGCTGACCAGTCGCGAACTGGCCGACGTGTTGGTGAAAGAGATCGAAATCGGCGTCGGCGGTACGGGCATTCGAGCTGGCTTCATCGGCGAGATCGGGACCGGTCGGCATCACGTCAGTCCAGGCGAGGAGCGAGTTTTCCGAGCGGCGGCTTTGGCTCAGTCGCGCACCGATGTCGTCATCACCACGCACACGACTCGCTGGGGAACGCTGGCGATGGAGCAGATCGCCATGCTGGAAGAGTTCGGCGCGAATCTGTCGCGAGTCATCATCGGGCATCTCGGTGACCGAGTCGGCGTGCAGCACTTGCTGCCGATTGCCGCGCAGGGCGTCTATCTGGAGATCGATAACATCGGCTATCTCGACTATCAGCCGGAGTATGTCCGGGCCGACAACGCCGCCGCGCTGGTCCACGAGGGTTTCGTTGATCGCGTGCTGCTGTCCGAAGACATCTGCATGTTGAACCAGCTCAAGTACACCGGTGGAAAAGGCTACGGCTATTTGCTGGAAGTCTTCGTGCCAATGCTCCGCGAACGCGGCGTGACCGACGAACAAATTCACCAGATGCTGGTCGTCAATCCGGCCCGAGCCTTTTCGCGGAAACGCCGCGCTGCCCACTAACATCGACTCGTAATTAAAGTCAGCCACGCACTATGAACACTTTGATCCGCAACGGCGATCTCTACGACGGCTCGGGAGCTGCACCGCGTCGAGACGACATCCGCATCGCGAACGGCGTCATTACCGAAATCGGCCCGAACCTCGCGCCACAGGGCGAGACGGTCATTGAGGCTGACGGGCTGATCGTCGCGCCCGGCCTGATCGACTTGCACGTGCATGTCTTTAGCGGAGTCGGGCTGTATTCGATCGATCCGTTCGAGGCAGGGTTGCGAACCGGCGTGACGACGATGCTCGACACCGGCACGGCTGGGGCGCTGACCTATCGCAACTTCGAGCGATTCGTCCTTCGCTCCGCCGCCGAAGATATTTTCGCGTTGCTGAACATCTCGATGATCGGATGCATTCAAGGACATCCGGACTTTCCGCCATACATGGGTGATCTGAACGACGGCCGTCACGCGCACGTTCCGTCCGCCGTCGAGTGTATTCGCCAGTATCCCGACCGCATCGTGGGCACCAAGGTCCGCCTGACATCCGGCCTCGCGAACTTCGACGAAAGGAACGAACGAGCTGGCTTCGAGGGAGTTTTTGCCGCCGCCGAAGAGACGCAGCGACCGTGCATGATTCATCACATCGCCTCGAAGATCCCGACCGAGACCGTGCTCAAGGCGCTGCGCCGCGGCGACACGTACACGCACCTCTATCATCCGCGAGACGACCACGGCTTCGACGAACATGGCGCACCGCTGGACGCGATGTGGGAGGCCCGCGAGCGAGGCGTGATCTTCGACGTTGGACACGGCGTCGGCGCGTTTGCGTGGCGAGTCGCCGAACCAGCCTGCCAAAAGTTTGGCTTCTGGCCCGACTCGATCAGCACCGACCTGCACCACTTTAATCTGCGCGGCCCGGTGTTCGACATGCCGACCACCATGAGCAAGTTTCTGCACCTCGGCATGCCACTCGCACAAGTCATCCGCGCATCAACCTCGGTCCCCGCCACCGCCATGCGAATCCAGGACCGACTCGGAACGCTGCGAACCGGACTCCAGGCGGATGTCGTGCTGCTCCAACGCGAACGCGGAAGCTTTCTGCTGATGGATGTCGAGCATCAAACGCGCGTCGCTCAAGAGCGTCTCGTTCCGATCTCGGTATGCAAGCGAGGCGATTGGTCGGCCTGTGGTGGAGTCTCCTAACGCAACCGACTTCCGGGCACCGACCGTTAGGTTGGTCGGCGGCAATCGCGTTCAGCCGTCGGAACCTTTTCCAATGCGACCACTACATGACCCGCAACAGAACCCCTCGCGCGAAACTCATCGTGCGAAAACCACCCCCATAGCGAAGGGCCGTATAGCAAAGGCCAGTCAAACGCACCGCGAGCTGATGATCGCATTCACGGCCGACTAAGGCTTCAAGACGACCTTAACGCACTCTCCCTTTTCGTTATTGAACAAGTCATAGGCGTCCGGCGCATCTTCCAATGGCACGCGGTGCGTTATGAGATGTGTCGGATCAAATTTACCGTTGCCATTGCCATTGCCATTGCCATTGGTGTTGCCTTTTCCTTGAACACGCTCCAGCAGTGGGGCCAGGTAGCTGTGAACGTGTGTTTGCCCCATCGCCATCTTCAAGCCCTTGCCAAAAGCGGCACCGAAAGGGACTTTATCCAGAAATCCAGCATACACGCCGGGAATCGAAACCGTGCCCCCTTTACGACAGCAATGGATTGCTTGTCGTAAGGCGTGGAGTCGATCGGTCGCCAAGTAAACCGCTTGCTTTACTCGATCGGAGATAGCGTCCGCAGAGCTTCCATGCGATTCCATTCCGACCGCGTCAATGCAGCAATCGGGACCGAGACCGCTTGTCAGATAGTTCAGCCTCTGATGCACGCACGGGCGGGGGAGCTGAATTCAGTGCCTTTGCGATGGTTTTTTGACTTGCATGATTAATGCAATCGTCGATAATCCGTGTGCATCCTCCCTCGCCGTAGATTCGCTCCATGAACTTGCAAACACTGCTTGGACACATCCCGCTGAAGCAGTTTGTCGTGGAGCACTACCAGCGCTTTCCGTACGCGGCATCCATCGATCCTGAGGTGCTGCGCGGGCTGGTGGACTGGCCGGTGCTGGTCGAGATGCTGGCGGATGAAAGCGCCGACGTGGTTGTGTGCCGACGCAACGAGCGACTGAATGAGCGCCCGCGAGATGAGCCTGCCGCCGCTCAACTGTTGGCTGACGGTTACACCCTCCTCGTTCGACATGCCGAACGCAATCGCGAATGCCTAGCGGATTTGGCCCAAACCTTCGAGCGGGATTTCGCCGCTCCCGTCGACATTCACGTGTACTGTACTCCGGCTGGCGAACACGGCTTTGGCTGGCACTATGATGCCGAAGAGGTCTTTATCGTTCAGGTCCAGGGGCGCAAGGAGTTTGCGTTGCGGAAAAACACCGTCAACCCCTGGCCGATCACCGACACGCTTCCCGCCGACATGCAGTATGAGCGGGAGATCATGCCGCTCTGGCGATCCGAGTTGGCCGCAGGGGATTGGCTGTACATTCCCTCGGGATACTGGCACAAAGCTGTGGCGTTCGAAACGGCCATCTCTCTAGCCATCGGTGTTCAGCCGCGGACCTTGCTGGATTTTTTGGACTGGCTACGCAAGTCCTTACGCGACTCGCTCGTAGGCCGGCAGCGATTGCCAGTCTGTGGCGCTGCTAATTCGCACTCCACAGTCGAATTAGCGGAGGCACTAACGATGATGCTCGACGCCGCGAATACAGAGTTCAAGCGACAACTTCGGGATCCTGCCAGCGTGGAATCGTTTCTGCGTTCATTACGCAACCAACCCTAGCGCTTTGTGACAGGTAAATGTTCGGGTCGGACGTATCAGCCGTTTGGGCGCTGTCCCCGGATTTCGCGACCGAACCGTCGCTAGTGCCAAAACGGCTATGCCTAAAATTAAGCTGTCACAATGCCCTAGCGAAAGCTTTCGAATTCACAACCATTGTTGGCTGGGGTGGTCTCACCGGCGTCAGTCTGGAGTGATAACGCTCATTGGCGTTCGCGCAGTGGAGCGATTGAATCGACAGACTCACCGATAGAGTGTTCACACTTTCCGCCGACTCCAGCACGCACCTCCAGTGTTCTGGACTTGTTATCCAGCACTGCTAGAATTCGGGAAGTTCGTTTCGGCGGTAAGGAGCCCACGCCCATGTCTGTTAGGTCGTTGCTCGTTCTTAGCGGGCTGATCCTCTCGTTGACCAATGACGCCCGAACTGGTCAGGCTCAGCAAGTTTACGGCTCAACGCCGCTGGTGGGTGCGAGCGACAGCTTCTATGAGAGCTTCGGGATCGACTGGGGATTCAGTCGGCGGTGGCGAAACGGTTACATGTTCTTTAATCGTGGTGGCGCGAACACAAGTGTTCCTCCCTTTGGAGGCTACAATCCCAACAGCGACGCAAGGTTTGGTTGGGGCACTCGCGGCAACAACGGCAGTGCCTACTTCAACCTGCACGCAGGCCAAGGAAGCAATCGCACCATCACGTCCGCCGCACCGAGTCTGATGTTCTCCAATGGCGCGGTTGGTTCGTTTCAGAATGTTTCGGTACGTCCGTTTGTAACGGGCCTGGTCCCCGTGGTTGGTGATATGGCGGTCAGCCCCGTCGAAGAGCGATTGGAACGACTTCGTGAGCAAGCAGCGGCGCAGACCCCAGGAGCTCCTGCGCCGAGTGACGCTGAATTACTGCTTGGTAGCGCTACGCGACAAGATGGCGATCGAGCCGCGTTGCCATCGTCCGCGATGAAGTCCACTCGTAGCAGCGCCGAGCGCGGTGACATCAGCTTGGCCGAGATTCGTCGTCAACAGAAAGAACTTGCCCCGCCCGACGCGGCTGCCGAACTAGAACGGCTCATCCAGACGGCTCAACTGGCTGAAGCCTCGGGCCGCTGGGGAGCCGCGAGGATTCGTTATCGTCAAGCGGCGGACAAGGCGAGCGGTGAACTGCGTCAGGAACTGTTGTCTAAGCTGGATCGACTGAAGGACGAATAACCGAGCGTGCTATTCTGGAACGGGTTCGATCGATGACCACATCGAGCCCTGGCACTGGCGAATCAGTCGATCTTTGCCGAAGGCGTGAATCTGATCGCGTTTCAATTCGGCGTGCTCGCGAGTCGTGGTCAAGCAAATCGCGCGTCCCGATTGATCCACCTGCTGCGCGATCTGCATCCCTTTCTCGGCGGGAAATGCAAACAGTGCCGTCAGCATTTGAATCACATAGTCGTAGGTATGCTCGTTATCGTCCCACAGAATGACGTGATAACGCGGCTGGCGGCGCGGTTTTCGATCTTGCCGAACT
>JBGTHH010000173.1:0-4619 GCA_041746275.1 Pirellulaceae bacterium
AGTGCCTTGAGCCACATTTCGATGCCGGCTCGGACCATGTGCTGACCGACATGGATGACGCGCAGCGGTCGAGATAACCCCACGTCACGACGATCCGGGGTACGTGGCATCGACACGGGATCACCGCCCTGGTAGCCGCCATCGACGGCTTGGCCTCCAACAGTGTCTTTTTGCAAGGAACCAAATGGGTAGGTTCCGGCGGTCTGCTGCAAATCGGACTCAGGTACCAACCCGAATTCCTGCGAATCATAGGTAACCGGGGGAACGTCCGATTTCGGCCGACGGGGAACTTGGTTCTGCTCGTACATTCGACACTCACCGCATTAGATCGAGGAAGATACTGGGGGAGAAATCCCACCCCGCAATCGAACCAGTATGCTTGGAGGCCGACGACAATTCCAACAGTTACGCTTACTCTTCCGTAGCGGCGGAATATCGGCCCGGCACCGAATCGGCGGAGAAACCGAACTGCTCCAGGCGCTCAAAATCCGGCTTCAGATAGTCCGCCTGAGCGGAATCTTGAGAGCGCAATGGAAAACCAGGAACAGCGTCCGCCAGGTGGGCGAATCCGCCGCTGGCCGCATTTGAAGGGGCGACGACCGTATTCCCGGTGAACACCGACGGCGAACTGTTGATGGCCGCAAGGAAATCAGCCGGAACAGGGTATTGCACGGCGTCGACGATCAGGTTGTGGTGGATCTGGATGGAAAGCGGCGGCTGGGCTGAGCCAGTCCAGCCAAACCAAGCGTCCAGCCGGTGCCACGTGTTGTGCGAGACAACACAGCGCCGCGGCATATTCTGATTGTCGACGACGATACTCACGCCGCGGATTCCGTTGGAGAAAATATTGTGATGAATCAAAATCTCTTCCACGTTCAAAAGCATCGCCAAGAGCGTCGAACTCCTGCGGCTGAGTCCGTGAACTTCGCATTGTTCGATGACAATGTGTTTCGTCGGAGCCGCGTCGACTTTCGAATGGCCGATGACGATACCGACGTCCGTGTCCCGGAGGTGTAATCCTCGTAGGTGAATCGGTTCGTCGGCCGTGCCGCTGGCACCTTGATGCAGTACGATTCCAGCGACCGAGCCATCGGCCCCATCAGGATTGGCAACCCGCTTGATCTCAACGTCGGCTATATCAAGTCCTGGACATTCGCCGTTGATCTCCATTCCAAGCTGTATTTGCGGCGCGCGAATGTTGAGCCCTTCCCACCGCAGTCCGGGAATCGACTGGATCATCACCACAGGGCCGGGAGCTTTCGACCGGATTGTAGCGTGCCGCGGGGAGACGATGCGAACTCCCGCGAACCGAGCCCCGTCGGTCAGATGAATCGCCTCGGTGTATTCCGCATCATCCAGGATGGTGATCGTGCCGCCCGTCGCAACATTTCGCAGCGCTTCGCCGATCGTCGTGAAGTCGGCGGTACCTGTCTGAGCCACGCTCACTTCCCGCTTGCGTTGCGCCACGGACACCGCTGCCGGAGCTTCGGACACGGGCTCGAGCAATCCGTTCGCCTCACCGTGCGGCGATTCGATCGTCTTGTTGGCTAGAAAATAGAACCATCCACCAGCGATCACCGCGCTGGCGAGAATCGCCACGAGACACGCAACGATCGGCCAGCGCGAGCGTTGGATACCGCGTGACGGTTCAAGCATCGACATGCGAAGCGCAACGGGAAACTGATCGGTTGGCGTCTGATTCAAGATCGCCAAGTGGCGGCTCAGCACATCGGCGACTTCGGCAGCGGACTGGAAGCGTTTTTCGCGATCCTTTTCTAAAAGTCGCATCACGATGCTGTCGAGAAACTCGGGAACGTCTTTCGAGAGTTCGCCGAGTCGTGGCGGATGGTTCGATCCAATCCGCATGGCGATATCCAAGCTGCTCTTGCCATGGAATGGCGAATGGCCGGTGAACATCGAGTACATCACACAGCCCATCGCGAATAAATCCGACCGCGAATCCAGCTCTTCGCCGCGCACCTGCTCTGGCGACATATAAGCGGGCGTACCGATGGCCACACCACGAGACGTCAGCTCCACATTCTCGGCGGCGACGCGTGCGAGCCCAAAGTCCGCGATCTTGACTCGCGATGTCGAGTCGACCAGCATGATGTTGCCCGGCTTGACGTCACGATGGATGATGCCTTGAGCGTGGGCGGCGGCGAGACCTTGTGCGATCTGCGAACTGATTCGCAGAATCTCCATCACGTCGAGTTTCGGTTGGCGACGGGTTCGTTCACGCAACGTCTCGCCGTGAATCAGTTCCATGACGAGAAAGGGGGTCTCGCCTGCATCTTCGACGGCGTGAATCGTCACGACATTCGGATGATTGATGGCCGCACCCGCGCGCGCTTCCCGGATAAACCGTCGGCGAGATGTCGCCATCCGCGACAAGTTGGGGCTTAACACTTTGATGGCAACATGGCGGTGCAAGATGCTGTCAATCGCTTCGAAGACGGTTCCATAACCGCCACGCCCCAGGACTCGGACAATGTCATAGCCATTCAGCCTGCCGAGATAGTCCAGGGTCTGCGAAGGTTCCAGCGCGGCGACATCTCGATCCGACATCCGCGTTGGTGTGTCGCCACACTGCCCGTCTTCATCCGGCAAGTCTTCGCCCCCGCCGTCCAAGACGCGATCAGAGAGCAAATGCGCTTTGGCGGCTGCGGCGGTTTTGGTGCAGGCTGCACAGTGCGCGACGTGCGTTTCAACGGCTTTCCGCGCGTCTTCCGAGAGCGTTCCCTCCAGGCAGGCGATCAGCTCTTCTTCCGAATAACAATCCGAATTCGACGACATAGCGGAATCCATTCGCCCCAGTTGATTCTCAGGCTAACCGTTCCTGGCAGAGCATTCAAGCCAGCACAGACACGCGATTGGTCCGGCGTGTCGGTTGCCGCGTGTTGGAATGATTGTGAATGGCCACGTGCTGTGGTACAAGCGTGTTTGTGATTCAACAAACAGGATGGTGTCATGCCGCGCAAGAAGATTCTCGTTCAGTGGATCGGGCATTCCGATTTGCGTGCGTTGGCCGCGAACAGTTCGCAGTCGCGGTGCGAGAAGCTTATGTCCACGCTCGGCGGCAAACTTCCCGACAGATCCGATGTGGGACCAACCAAGACTCTTGTCGACACGCAGGAGTTCGATGAAATCCGGTTGCTCACCAACTACGCGCACGAATTCAACAGTTGGTTTGCGAAGTGGTTGGGAGGGAAGACCCAACTTCGCGAAAACGAACTCGCCAAGCCAACGGACTACTCCGCAATCTTCGAAATAGCCAATCGCGAATTGGAAACCATCAAGTCATCAAAGACCTGGGCGGAAACGGACCTCTGCCTTCATCTGAGTCCCGGCACTCCCGCCATGGCCGCTGTCTGGCTGTTGTTGGGGAAAACGCGGTTCCCGGCAACCTTCTACGAAACATACGGCGGCAACTCGTGGATTACCGACGTGCCGTTCGATCTGATCGATGTCATACCGGAAGTGCTTCGCGACCCAGATGCTCATCTTCAACATCTAGCCGCACAGTCACCTGCTGAAATCGAGGGGTTTGAGGACATCGCAGGCGAAAGCCGGGCGATCCGCGATGCCGTTGGACGAGCCAAGCGTGCGGCGATGCGTAGTGTGTCGGTGCTGCTTATGGGAGAGAGCGGCACGGGCAAGGAAATGTTCGCCCAAGCGATACACAAGGCGAGCACGCGGAGAACGAAGCCCATCAAGTCCGTGAATTGTGCGGCCCTGTCGAAGAGCCTGCTCGAATCGGAATTGTTCGGACACTGCAAAGGGGCCTTCACGGGAGCTGATAAGGAACGCAAAGGGCTGTTCGAGATCGCTGATGGCGGCACACTGTTTCTCGACGAAATTGGCGAATGTGACCTGGAAACCCAAGCCAAGCTGCTACGCGTGCTCCAGCCCGTGACTGGCGAAGGTCCGGGGGTTCGCCGTGTCTGTCGCCTCGGTGAAGAAAGGGATCGCAAGGTGGACGTGCGAATTATCGCGGCCACCAACAAAGACCTGTTCGCCGCAATCAATGCCGGCGAGTTCCGCGAAGACCTCTATTATCGCCTGGCGATGGTGACCATCAACGTGCCACCGCTTCGGGATCGGAAGACGGACATCCCGAAGATCGCCGAATTCCTGCTTGGCTTGCTGAACCAGCAATTCGAGGCGGAAGAGCCTGGCTACGAACACAAATCCCTTTCTGCCTCCGCAATCGCATTTGTGAAGTCGCTGGCTTGGCCCGGCAATGTTCGACAGCTCTACAACGCTTTAATGCAGGCTGCGGTGCTGACGGACGGAAAGTCCATTGGTCGAAAGGAGTTGGCAGCGACAGTCGGCGAAATGCCGGAAATGAACAGCTCGTTGTCACGGATCATGGACCGCCCCCTGGGTGATGGCTTTGACCTGGCGGAACACCTCAACACAGTTCAGGCCACCTATTTGCGACGAGCAATGAATGAAGCCAACGGCGTCAAAGCCGAAGCGGCCCGACTGCTCGGCATGAAGAACTACCAGACCCTGGACGCTCAACTGAAACGGCTCCACGTGACGGGCGACTGGAGCACAAATGAATAACCAAAACAACAACCGACCCGGGGATTGGCACACCCATTGCGTTCATG
>JBGTHH010000174.1:0-7543 GCA_041746275.1 Pirellulaceae bacterium
CCATGCCGGTCATGCCCATGCCGAGATCAGAAAGAAACGCTCTGCGTGGAATGCGCATAGTTACCTCACCGTGACAAAGTCGTTGTGATTGAGCAGGATTCGCGCGAGGCTCTCGCGGGCCTGGGTGATCGCCCCGGCGGATTGCGGGTCCGCCGCGAATTGCTGTTGACGGTCAAGGGTTTCCCGGCAAATGTGTCGTTCTTCCTTGCTTGGTGATCGGGAAAGAATCTGGGCGAAGAGGTCTGTAATAAATCGGTCTGTCGCGTCGACGCTGGCATCCGCCACCGAACCGGCCGACTCTTGCCACGTCTTGACGATCGCCACGCTAGACTGATGGACGAGATCGCTGTTGGTCAGGGCCAACGCCTGCTGAGGGACGATGCTACTGGCGCGGCGGTAACAGTCAAGCGGATCGGGCGCATCGAACAATTCTCCCAGCGCGCTCTTGCCTCCCGCTTCGGGATAGCTGCTGTAGTACAACGTGCGGCGATTGGTCGTCAGGGCGTCCTTGTTTTCCAGTTCGACGCCTCCTTGGGTCAAGTCGAGACGCCCCGCCACATAGAGCAAGCTGTCACGCACGACTTCGGACTCCATCCGCCATGAATTCATTCGCCAGAGGAGCCTGTTTTCGGGATCAATCTTCATCGCATCGTTTATCCGGCCATCGTTTACCGCCGAGCCGAGTCCGACGGCTTGCTGGGCAGATGACACAGTCGGCGACTCCGGCTGGACAGTAAACGAGGTACGGGAATCTCGCCGATAGGTGGCGCTGGTGACGATCAGCCGATGCAGGTGCTTCATGTCCCAGCCCGATTCTATGAACTCGACCGCCAGCCAGTCGAGCAGTTCCGGGTGCGTGGGCCGCGCCCCGTTGCGGCCGAAGTCGTACACGCTGGCGACCAGTGGCCCACGAAAATGCCGCGTCCAGATGTGGTTCACCGCGACGCGGGCGGTGAGAGGATGATCGCGGCGAGTGATCCACTGAGCCAGCGCCCGACGGCGACCGGTGCTTTCCCGCAGGAACTGAGCCGACAACGGCGCGTAGGTCTCGGCGAGTTTCTCGTCGGCCAGTGCGGCCCGTGCGGTCTCGACCGCCGCTCGCGCAGTCGCCAGAGCATTGTTCGCCGTTTCGATCTCTTTGTCGCGTTGGGCGTCATCGGCGGGCTTCGCCTCGGCGTCCAACAGCGCCACGTCGTGAGTCAGCATCTCGCTTTCGGCCCGCCGCAATTTACACTCTCGCTCCGCGCGACTAGCGGCCCGCATCAGGTTCGCCAATTCCTCCGGAGGCGGCTGATCGACGTACCGCGCCTGTTCCGCCGCGATGCGGGCTTCCAGACTCGATAGTTCCGCCCCGGCCGCAGTCACGCGCGCCTCTGCGGCCTGGCGCCGCAACAATGGTCCGCTGGCCTTGCGCCGGGCGTGCCCCAGTTTGTCGGCTGCGTCGCGCAGGTCTTGGTTGCCAATCGTTCGCGAAACGACCGCCACTCCGCCGTTCTCGGAAAACGTCGAACGGAGCCAGCCATCGATTCCCGCTGGCGTGGAACCGTCGGTGTACTGCGGCGGTTCGAAGTCGAAGGCGAACAGCGTCTTCGCGGGTTGCTTCTCTGTCGCCGGTGCGGAGACATGAACGCTATCGACCACTGCCACACTGCCCGGCCGGGCGTCGAAGCTGATCGTCTGAATGTCGTTGCCGATCGGAGTCCAGCCGTTCAACTTTGTCGGTACATTTTCAACCGGCAGAACCCCATCCGCGACCGAACGGATCGTCAGGAGGGCTTCGTCGGTTTTCGGACGGAGTACCAGCGTGACCTGAAATCGGGTCTGTCCGGCGGCGACGTCGTACTTGCCGACCTCGACCGCATCGGCCGCGCCGGTCTTGTAGGCCAGGATGCGGCCTTTTTCCCAGCCAATGAAATCGGCGGTCAACCCTTGCTTGTTATCCTTGACCAACTGGAAGTTGACGTGGGCGTCCTGGAGGATCAGCAGCTCGAACGATATCGTCATTCCGTCTTCGATCGCGGCAAGCGATTTCAAACCGTTCTGCACAATCGCCCGGCCCTTCGTAGCGTCCAGCAGCAGCGACTGTTCGCCGGCAAGTGCGGCCGGGCGACCGGCCAATTTCGCCTGCTCCAGCGCCTGGGCGTAAGCGGCTTCGGCCTGTTTCATTTCGTCCGACGGAGCGGCTTCGGGGACGAGTGTGCTCGCCAGCGATTCTTCGGCTGTAGCGACGGCACGGCGGGCGTCGACCAGCAGTGTCTCCTGAATCTCCGTACGCAGCCCCGGATACCAGGCGACCGGCGGCAGTGAGACCGGTTCGATCTTGAATGCATCGGGCTGCAGGATTGCGGGAACACCGGGCGGGATCGAGCCCCGCTCATTCACTCGGTTCCGTTCATCGCCTCCCGTATAGAACCAGGTCGGCGCATCGGGCTGTTTATCGTAAACACGCACCGCGCCCAACCGCTGCACACCCCGCGTCCCCGCGTAGGTATAGTCCTGAAACGGACCCGGATCGGCCTCGCCGGGCACCCAGTCCTGCCGGATGAAGATTGGCTCGAAGAACGCCCGCAGCCGGAAGTAGTCGTTGTGCTCGATCGGATCGTACTTGTGGTCATGGCAGTGCGCACAATTGAACGTCAGCCCCAGAAACGACTTGCCGGTATGTTCAACGGCACTCCGCATCCAGTCGTTCGGGTTGAGCGAATAGTAGTTCCGGATCAGGTAGCCGGTGGCCACGCCGGCGTCGTAGTCGTCCGGGAACAGTTCGTCGGCGGCCAGCATCTCTTGCAGCATCCGGTCGTAGCCTTTGCCCTTGTTGAGCGACCCGACAATCCAGTCCCGCCAGCGAAAGATCTGCGAGGCACTGTTCCGCACGTCGTTCGCGTCGCGTCGTCCGTACCAGTCGCTGTACCGCCAGACGTCCATCCAGTGCCGCCCCCAACGCTCGCCATGACGCTCGTCCCGCAGCAGGCGGTCGACGACCTTTTCGTAGGCGTCGGACGCATCATCGGCTAGAAACGCCTGCAGTTCTTCGCTCGTCGGCGGCAGGCCGATCAGATCGAGGTAGACCCGTCGCAGTAGGACCTGCTTCGGTGCCGCCGGACGAGGCGTCAGACTATGCCGCACCAGTTCGGCACCCAGAAAGGCGTCGATCGGGTTCGTGCCGCTACTCCCGTTCCCCAATGACGGCACGGCAGATCGTCGCGGCGGCTGAAACGCCCAGTGCTCGCGCGGGTCGGCCTCCGCCTGTTCCGACTCGGGCGACTTCGCCCCGTCGCGAATCCAGGCCCGCAACTGTTCGATCTGCGCTGCCGACAGCGGTTCCCCTTCGGGCGGCATCCGCTCGGTCGCCTCGTTCGCGGACACTCTCTCCAACAATCGGCTCTCATCCGGCTGCCCGGCCATGACCGCCGCGCCGCTGTCGCCACCTTGGCGAATCGAACTCCCCGTATCGAGCCGCAGCCCTGCCTCTTGCTTTAGCGCCCCATGGCACGCATAACATCGCGCTTTCAAAAGCGGCTTGATGTCACGTTCGTAGTGAGTCGCATCGGCGAGCGTAAAGTTCGTGATGAGCAAACAGATTGCAGTCGGCACCAAAGCGAACGGCAGGACTGGTCTTACCTCGTGCCTTGTCATCCGCCGTTCAACTAATGTCGGGCGCAGCGCGTTGATGTTCATGTTGCGTTCTCATTCCGGATCGAATTTCGCCGTCTCGCGACTAGCACCGCGATTGGTGCAACTCCCAACGGACAACCTCCCAATGCGACTTGCCATCTTCGCCGCGCTACGAATAGGACGTTACCAGCATACCATCGTCGAGCTGCACCGTGGGCGCAAAGCCTCCGCGTTGTGGCGTCCCGACAGGACAAGGACGATCCCCACTCCCAAGGATGACCATCGAAACGAGCAATACGTTAACCGCGTCGCTCAGGACCTGCCCAACGCGTGGGAGTTGTTTGACATGCACAACAATGCCTGGGAATTCTGCCAGCGTGAGACACAGTTCAGACTCAATAACGCATCAGCTCGTCCCTCGAACTGGTCGCGATGAGCTGTTGATTGTTCTTCGTCGTGAACTCCTCGGTTCTTGCCACATTGGTCTCCTGGTGAACTTGAGTGGTGTTGGCCGCGTTAGGCACACTTACGCAGCACTGCCTTGCCTTCAGCCTGACGCCGGAAACAATTCACTTGGTGCGGGAAACGACTTCGAGAGTTCACTCAAAGGATTCAACAGCATGAGCGATGTACAACAGAGCGAGAAACTTAGCAGTGCCAAGGCTGAGGCCGGAGCGTATATCAACGACCCGCAAAGGCTCCGTGGGTTGGCGGGAAAAGCGAGTGCTATCGCCGTTGCGCTCGGGCAAGACGGCCCTCTGACAAAGATCTGGGAAGACTTAACCGTCACATTTCGGCTGCTCGGTCACATCTACTCGGGCAGCTACACACGCTTTCCAACCCGTAGTCTGTTGTTGGTCGTTGCAGGTTTGCTCTATTTTGTCTGGCCAGTCGATCTCATCCCCGATGCGATCCTGATGTTTGGTTGGCTCGACGATGTAACGCTACTGGCGTTCATCATGCGCTCGATCAGATTGGATCTCGAAGCGTTCCAGGTCTGGGAAAAAACGGCTTCCAAGATCGAGGCCGAACAGGTCGTCTGTCTCGATTAGAAACGAGCGACTACTGTGACGGACGTAATGATGCCGAGCGGGCGAAAGTTGCGACGAAGGGGACAAGGGCGATTCAATGTGCTGGCAACGATCCAAGACTTCAGAAAGCTGTTCGTGTCGTCCAAGAGCTGATCTCCTGACCAATCGAACTAACCACTTGAAAGGGACGCGATGCGGGTTGCACTAACGGGAGCCACGGGCTTCATCGGTCGCTATATTGCGAATCATTTGGCAGAGCAGGGGCACCAGCTTCGTTGCTGGCACCGAGCGTCCAGTAGTCGTGACGGCTTCGATCACATCGGTGATCTGGAGTGGCTTGAGGGGGACTTGGGCGATCACAAAAGTGCAAACTCGTTGGTCGATGGCTGCGACGCGGTCGTACACGCGGCACTCTACCGACCGGGGACGGGCTTCCGAGGTGCTGAGGGTGACGTGATCGAGTTCGTCCGGAAGAACGTGGTTGGCACTCTGATGTTGATCGAAGCAGCTCGGCGAGCCGGTGTCGGTCGATTCGTTTTCATTTCGACCTGTGCCGTACATGAAAAGATCCTCGACGACCGACCGCTCGATGAGGCCCATCCGCTTTGGGCGAATAGTCACTACGGAGCCCATAAAGCGGCCATCGAAAAGTTCGTCCACAGTTACGGTCTGGGTGACGAATACCCGATCTGTGCCCTGCGACCAACGGGTGTTTACGGCGTGACTCGACCGATACGGCACAGCAAATGGTTTGACCTCGTGTCGTCAGTCGTGCGTGGCGAGACGGTGCAATGTCCGCGAGGAGGTAAAGAAGTCCATGCCGCCGATGTCGCCAAGGCGGTAGGCATTTTGTTGACGGCAGACGGGATCGCCGGAGAAGCCTTCAACTGTTACGACCGGTATGTATCGGAATTGGACGTGGCCATGCTGGCGAAGGAATTGTCTGGCAGCAAGAGCCAGATCGGCGGCGAGTCAAAGCAACCCAAGCATCAAATCGTCACCGACAAGATTCGTGCTCTGGGGATGGAGTTCGGCGGTGACAAGTTATTGAGAGAGACCGTGGCCGAACTGGTCCAAGGCGTGAAGAGTAAGGAGCAAGAGCTTGGCAACGAAGCTACAGACACTGGTTCGACACGAGGGAGAAGCTCTCCGTGAGCGAAGCTCTTGCCACTCCAGTCGGTCGGCAGCTACGCTGGACCCACATAAGACGCTCGGCGGGCACGGACACTTGTTCACTGGTCCAAAGTCGAAGAGGCTCATCATGCAGCGCTGTTACATCTTTCCGGTATGCATCGACATCCAGCCGTACGGATCGACCCAGGCTCCCGAGCGTGACGACATCCTGAACATCGGCGGCTTCAATGACGCCGTGTTCAACGTAATCGCCTCGTACTTGGGCAACGACGCCGGAAGGTTGGTTGCCGAGGTGGATTCAGTTGAGCTGTGATTGAAATGCCCCTGGCCTGTGCAAGCAGGCTGGGGGCTTTGTTTGGCTTGATGATCGCGACCGTATGGGGCTTGGCGAAGAATCAGTGGCAGCCGGAAGTGTGCCCAAGTGAGATGCCTGCGCCGGCTGCCAACTTGCTGGCTCTCCAAAACGGCAGGCATTTGTCGCTGCCCTTAGGTGATATCGAAAGTACCCACTCGCCTCGAGGCTTGTCTGTAAGGGGTGGATACTTTCGCCCCGATTTGTAAAAATCGCCGTTTTCCACGATCGCTTTAACCTAGTTCATTTGCTATCCACGTCAGTCTCGGGCAGAAGGCGTTCTTTGCCCTGCCAGCATCCCTGCTCCGAGATCGGGCGGAAACGCAGTGTCGTGAATTCGTGGTGGAAGTCCTTCCGGTTACGTTCTTGTTGCGCTGGTCCGTTTAGCTTCGCAGATTGCCTTGGGCATTTGGATGCGTTTACTTCCTGATTGATGTTTTCTACTGCAACGAACAGTGCGATTCACAGGGACCGATCCAAAGATTTGCCATCAACAACCTGCAGTCCGAGGTCTCCCGTGGAATCGATGGTTATCCGACGTGTTGCTTACGCTCCGGTATCACAGTCGTAGTGTCGGCGCGTAAATGCAGATGAGCACCGGAAGAACGAATATAGCCTGAAGCATGGAGAGACCGAATGTTAGAACCAAGCACTCGATTCGAGTGGTAGATCGTTAGATGAACTTTGTCGCTTCGCGTGCGCGAGGACTATGCGGATGCAGTCTCGTGACGCTACGGACGAGAGTCAGTGTAACGCCTCGCGCAGTTCTCCAGCAAGTTGATCTTGAGAGTTTCCGCACAAAACAGATATCCTCGCGCTTGCCGCTCGAACTTCACTGCTGGGGACCATTCGATTCACGAGTCGTCTTGGACTATGTTAGGAGCTATTCGCTAACTCCCTGTCCAGGCTTCGAGGATCCGCACCGATGACGCGCAACCGCTGGCTGCTTGCCGCGACGTTACTACTTCTCCTTTGTCCGAGCGTGACGCTGTGTGCTCAAGAGCGCCGCGGACCGTTCACGCATCCGACTCGTTCCGTCCGCAGCCGCGATGTGGACCAGGAGCACATTCGCTTGGAGCTGAGGTTCGATTGGGATCAACAACAGGCGACGGGCCAAGCGACCCTGACCTTGGTCCCCTTCCGGCCGTTGAGCAAAATCACCCTGGACGCGGCCGACATGCAAATCACCGCGGTGGCGCGCCGGGATGCCGACGCGCACGTCGCTCTCCACACGCTCCGCTTCGAGACACCGCCGCAACAATTGGTCATCGAGTTGGATCGCGAGTTTCCGGCGGGCGAAAGACTACAGCTCGTCGTGACCTACACCGTCACGAAGCCGAAGCATGGGTTGCACTTTGTCGTCCCGGACGAGAGCGAGCGGCAGCAACCCAAAATGGTCTGGACGCAGAGC
>JBGTHH010000175.1:0-5026 GCA_041746275.1 Pirellulaceae bacterium
CTCCGACCTTTTGACCCCCAGTCAAACGCGCTAAACAGACTGCGCTACGGCCCGAGACGCTCGATTGTAGTGGAACGTGCCGGGAGTCCGCAAGAATGGGGAACAGATCGCGAAACTAGGTTCTCACGACAGAGGTGGAGCGGTACACAACTCCAGGCAGTGTCCGTCAGGGTCAAAGACATAGATCTGAAAGGCTCCGTCGGGCCGCGTTCGACGAGGGAGGTATTCCACCCCGAGGCGTTGAAAGTACGCTTCCCACGCGTCCATGTCGTCAATCATCAAGGCCCAGTGGTTACCGCGACTGGCGGCCCCCGCGACCGGTTGCTGCCGCTCGCCGATCAAGTGCAACTCCTGCCCCTCGCCCAAGCGAAACCAAGCTCCCGGAAAAGTAAAGGCGGGGCGATCCATCGGTTCCAACTGGAGAATCCGACCGTAAAAGTCGCAGCTCTGTTCCACATCGGCGACATGCAACGCGACGTGATTCAGTTGAGTGGTCTTCATAGCGTTTCATCCTGCGGCACTGAGACGAGGACCTAGCCGTAGAGCTTATACGCTTCGGCCGACTTCAATTTTCTCGCGCGAATTCGTCCATCGGAGAGTTTCTCGCCGTTGGGATCTAAGTAGACTCGGCCTGACGGACGGCCCGCGACGACATCGGTTACGTGGATGTTGAAGATAAACGCGGTTTCACTGCGAGCCTGGAACCAATGCACATTATCTTTGTGGTCGGAGACCGTCGAGCACTCACCCACACTGAACTGTCGGTCGATGGTTGGTTTGACAATGACATGCTCGGGTTCATCCTCCAAGCGATCGTAGTGCCGCCCTTGAAACTCGCCTTGTAGGATCAGAAAGGCCGTGGCCATGTTGTCGTGGCCATGCGGCACGACCGAGCGGTCCTTGCGCAAGGCGAAGACCTGATGTCCAAACACCAATCGGGTCGGCAAACCTTCGACGGCAGGGAAAGTCGGTCTCAAACTCCGCTCGCCCAGGTCGCGGAACTCCAGATTCTTCGTCAGCTTCGCGAAGTCGGTGAATTTCAGCAGTTCGTTCAAATCGACTTGCTGATATAACTCCGCGACCTTGTCCTGCCATTCAGTCTGGCGTAGCTTCTCGCCTTTCAAGTCAAGACCCAACTGATGTAGATCGGCGAGCCATTTGGCCGTGATCGGTTTAATCCCGTCCGCAAAGGCGTCGGTCTGAAACAGCGTTTCGAGCAACGATAAGGTCAGCAGGGAACCGATTGTCTGCTGGTGAAACTCGCGACGTGTTTGAGTGGACATGAGGAGTTGCTCCAAGCGGCGAAGGGACCAATGTTCAACACCCTAAATCTAACAACATTTACCAAAGTAGCGAGATCCTCCAGGCACTCGTGCCCGGCCTCTGCAGCTTGACGACCCGCAGCCTTTCACGGTGAAGGCATCGTTTATCAAGAGACTTAGCCTAGCATGATTTGACGAATCGACTAACCTGGAAGTAGGATACTCGACTGGTGACGATCGTTAAGTTAAGGTTAAGCACATGGCAATCGTGGATGAGGCAATCTTGGATCGAGGGCACAGATCGACACAAGATCAGGTAGTCGAGGACTCGCCCCTTGCTCTCTACGTATCCGCGACCGGCAAGGCTGCGGAAATCTACCATACGGCCGCCAATTTGATCGTCGCCAAGGGCTTTAATGCCACTTCGATGAACGACATTGCGGCTGCCGTTGATTTGACCAAAGCGGGGCTCTATCACTACATCCGCGGCAAAAATGATCTGCTGTATTCGATCATGCAGTTCGCCATGGACATGGTCGACAAGCAAGTGGTCGAGCCAGCGAGCCAGATTCACGACGCGGAGGAGCGTTTGCGGTTTGTTCTTGCTCGCCACGCTGGCATGACGGAGTACGTCAAAGCAATCACGATCCTGACGGACGAGGTGGCGGCCTTGGACGACCGCGAACGCCAGGTCGTAATGAGGAGAAAACGTCAGTACTTTGAGTTTGTTCGCGGCACGCTCCAGCAGCTTCAGGACGAAGGCAAGCTGCGCGACTTGGACGTCTCCGTGGCCACACTCAACCTCTTTTCTACGGTGTTGGGGCTCGCGCGGTGGTTTCGGCCGTCGGGAAAACTGGATGCGGAACAGGTCGCCGAGGAAACCGCGAAGCTGCTCTTGGGCGGCTTATTGAAGTCTCCCTAATCGATCCTCAAATGGTTGGCCTCAAATGGTTGGTTGCGATTTCTCCCGCTAAAGACAGGGATGAAATGACCATTAGCGCCTTGGGGTTTCATGGGGCGTTCGCCTATAATGGAAACCGTTGTCGCCCCCAGTCGTGGAGATGCCTGACGTGATGAACAGATCAGGAGTTCGCGCAGCACTGCTGCTAAGTTGCTGTCTGATGACAAGCTCGAGTCGCGGAGAACAGGATTCCGCGGAACTGAGATTCTACGAAACGAAAATCCGCCCACTCCTGGCCGAACACTGCTACGAATGCCATGGGGCTAAGTTACAGGAATCCGAACTGCGGCTGGACACGACCGAAGGGATTCTTGGCGGCGGGGCTTCCGGATTGGCGGTGGTAGCGGGTTCACCGGAAGAGAGCCTGATTTTGGTGGCACTCAGTTATCGTGAAGACGATCTGCAGATGCCCCCCAACGGCAAGCTCGAAGATCAGGCGATCGCGGATATTCGTCGCTGGATCGAACAAGGTGCCGCGATGCCGCCCGCCACGGGTGCCGTATTGCCGCGCCGGGGTGCGATCGATATGGACGAGGCTCGTCAGTTCTGGGCGATTCAGCCTCCGCACCAAGCGCCGCTGCCGGACGTTCGCGAACCGGCGTGGACGCAATCGCCTCTCGATCATTTCGTCGTGGCAAACCTGGATGCCCACGGACTACAGCCCGCGCCGGCTGCCGATCGCCGCACCCTACTGCGTCGCGTGACGTTCGACCTGCTCGGTGTGCCGCCCACGCCGGAAGAAGTCGTGGATTTCCTGCAAGACGACCGGCCGGATGCTTATGCGCGCGTCGTGGATCGGCTACTGAGCTCGCCGCAGTATGGCGAGCGGTGGGCGCGGCACTGGCTGGATGTCGCTCGTTACGCCGATTCCAATGGGCTGGATGAGAACATCGCACACGGAAACGCTTGGCGTTATCGCGACTACGTGATCGCCGCCATGAACGCCGATAAGCCGTTCGACCAATTTGTGATGGAACAACTGGCGGGCGATCTGCTTCCGGCTGAACACGAATCCGCTCGGCTGGAACACCTGACCGCGACCGGCTTTCTCGTGCTCGGCCCCAAAGTCCTCGCGGAAGGGGACGAGCGCAAAATGGAAGTCGACATCATCGACGAGCAGATCGACACGATGGGACGCACCTTTCTCGGATTGACGCTGGGCTGTGCCCGCTGCCACGACCACAAGTTCGATCCGATTCGCACCGAAGATTACTATGCGCTCGCGGGGATCTTCGAGAGCACGCGGACCATGGAGTCGTTTAAACGCATCGCCAAGTGGAACGAGAACTCGATTGCCACCGCTGAACAACTGGCTTTGAAGAGCGCGCACGACGAGAAGATCGCTCGCCACAAAGCCATGATTCAACAAGTGACTGAGACGGCCCACGAGCGGCTCAAGACGCAATTGGGAGCCGGAGCCGCGATCCCGAAGGACGCCGAAGCCCATTTTTCCGCCGAGACGCAGCAGGAACTGAAGACCTTACGCGAGGAATTGGTAGGTCTCGAAAAGTCCGTGCCCGTGCTGCCGACCGCGATGGGCGTGGTGGAAGCGACTCCCAAGAATACCAAAGTTCATTTGCGAGGCAGCCATTTGTCGTTAGGCAAGGAAGTCGAGCGGGGCGTGCCGCTGGTCTTGGCCTACGACGATCAACCGCAGATCGGCCCCGATCGTAGCGGAAGATTGGAGCTGGCTCACTGGCTCGTGCGTCCCGAACATCCACTGACCAGCCGCGTGATCGTGAATCGCGTCTGGCGTTGGCATTTTGGACGAGGCTTGGTCGGCTCGACCGACAACTTTGGCCAACTTGGCGAGCGTCCGATTAATCAGCCGCTCCTCGACTGGCTCGCCGTGGATTTGGTGCGGAACGATTGGTCCCTGAAGCAGCTCCATCGTTCGATTGTGCTGTCGAGCACCTACCAGATGAGCAGTGCCCACAATGAATCGGCCACTCAACTCGATCCGGAGAATCACTGGCAGTGGCGGGCCAATCTGCGGCGATTGGAAGCCGAGGCGATTCGCGATTCGTTGCTGGCCGTCAGCGGTTTGCTCGATCAGAAAACGGGAGGGTCGATGTTGCATGTCGGCAACCGCGAGTTCCTATTCGACCACACGTCCAAAGACAGCACGAATTACGAAACGACGCGTCGCTCGATCTACCTGCCGGTGATTCGGAATCACTTGTACGACATCTTTCCGTTGTTCGACTACTCCGACGCCAGTGTACCCAATGGCGATCGCGCCACGTCGACGATTGCTCCGCAAGCCTTGTTTCTTATGAACAGCGATCTGCTGCAACGCACAGCGGAAGCGTTAGCGACAAGGCTGCTGGGTGAAGAGCCGGAAAGTTCCGCAGCGCGTGTGGAACGGTTGTACCAGTTGGCCTACAGTCGTTCGCCCACCGACGCGGAAATCGCTCAATCAGATGAGTTCCTGGCGGAGGTCACGCGCGAATTGCAAGCCTCGGCGGGCGATTCCAGTATGTCGACGAAGCAAAGTTGGGAGGCTCTGTGCCAAGTGGTCCTGGCCTCCAGTGAGTTTTTGTATGTGAGGTGAATTCTGCCGAAGAGATCACTGCCGTTTGACCTTCCTGAAGTCGTGGATCGAATCATGCCTGACAACCCCCGCCCCCTTGTATTCCCCTCACGCCCCTCGCGACGGCAGATGTTGCAAACCAGTGCGGTGGGGTTTGGACATCTGGCCCTAACGGCGATGCTACGTGGCGAGGAGACTGCGGCGGAACAGGACTCGCCCGGCGATTCGACTTCTCTGACGACTCCGGCTCCGCACTTTCCGCCTCGGGTG
>JBGTHH010000176.1:0-5250 GCA_041746275.1 Pirellulaceae bacterium
TGCCAAGATCATCGATCTGGAGACAGGACAGGAACTTGGGACCAACGCCCCGGGCATGCTTCTGATCACGGGTCCCAATGTGATGCAGGGCTACCTGGGCCGTGAAGATTTGACTTCTGAAGCGATTCAAAATGGCTGGTATGTCACGGGCGATGTCGCGTTGATCGACGACGAGGGATTCATCAAGATCACGGGGCGCGAGAGCCGCTTCTCGAAGATTGGTGGCGAGATGATTCCGCATATCCAGATCGAGGAAACCCTCAACGAGCTGTTGGACGCCGACGAAATGCTAATGGCGGCCGTTAGTGCAGTGCCAGACATCAAGAAGGGCGAGCGGCTGGTGGTGTTCCATACCCCGCTGCATAAGTCCGTCGACGAACTCCGCAAAGAACTGTCGGAGCGAGGTTTGCCCAACATCTACATCCCCTCGACCGACAGCTTCCGGGAAGTCGCCGAATTACCGGTGCTGGGAACTGGGAAGCTTGATCTCAAGGAAATCAAGCGACTGGCGATGGAGACCTTTGGGGCCGATGGGTGACCCGCCATGAGCGCCTAGCGCGGCGAAATCACAAATCACAAATTACAAATTACAAAAATCGAGTTTGACGAGTTGGAATTTGCTTGTAGCTTGTCATTTCGATTTTGAGATTTTCAGTCCCCAAGAGCGTCAAACTGTCGGACAACTGACGTAGAGCACGTGTGCAGGTTCGCTGTTGACCCTGCGGGTTCAACGCCTCAGTCGGAGCGGGTTGCGTTCGTCCGGCGATTCGAGAACCTGAGGTGCTTCCACGACGATCGGAACGGTTCGCACGACGGGCACTGTTGTCGCGTTCATCCGCTCGGACTCAGGCAGGCGCGGTGTCGGCCCGGCCAAACGCTGTGCGGCGCGGCGATTGGCGTTCGCGGCCACTTCCACAAACCGCTCCCGTACCGGTTCGTCGATATTCTCTAGTCGCGCGGCTAGTTGTTGCAGTCCCGAGGAACGTGCTTCGGCCGCCTGCGAAACTTGACCCAGGAAACGCGTCGATTCGATAAAGTTGTGATCCGCGGACTTACCGACCAGCGGGTGCAGGGTCTTCGCTAGAATCTCCGCACCGACATTGTCTAACTGGACGAACATATCGAGTCGATTGGTAACGAAGACCTGCTGGGTTTCGGTCTGATGGTAGTCCGACCTGAGCACCATCACGCAGTTGCCTCGAATCAGTTTCCGCAGCAACGCGCCCTCGTAACTTCCCTCCGCATAATACACGTGCAGATTGGAATCGCCGTAAATCAGTTGCACATCGCAGACGGTTCCCGCCCCATCCGCCGCCTTGAACGTGAAATCACTCGTGCGTTGAATCTGGACCTTGGTGATCCCCATCAATTGCCACATGCTGACGACAACTTCCGGATAACGGACCAAATGGACGTGCAGATCGGGATCGGCTTCGGTGACGGTGATCGGCAACTGCCGATAGATGCTCGGCTGAGAAACGACACTCCAGAGTTTTTGGCGAGAGGCTTCCGTTAATTGATCGAAGGGAATTGCATCGATCGCCTCTTGCCGTGTCTGCTGATCCAACGCCCCTTGCCCCAGGGGAGCCGCTGTCGCTGTCGTCAAACTTCCCACGGAACAGGTCGCCACGATCACCGCCATCAGAGCGAAAAGCGTGCGATTTCGCGCCGGGATTCGTTGACAAGCGCACCGCAGCCATCGAACGCACCACCGGCTAGGGTGTGCGCTCCGCGCATAATAGGTCATATTTCCCCCCCGTGATTTCACGCGCCTTCCACGTCGCGCGAATCTGTACCAATCGATTAGATTATTCGGCCACCCGGGGGCTTGCTCTACACTCAAAGGAGTCCGGAGATCGCATTGATCTTGTGACGTTGCCGGCATTGCAAGACAATCCGCCGATCATGCGGAAATCGAGCCAATATTTTCGTTGGGGCACGATCCTCGCCGCGGCATTTGTGGTCGCGACGCTAGCGTTCTTCGCGCAATCCTGGTGGACTCCCACGGACTTCCTGTTGCGGCAATGGGGAAGTGAGCTGACTGATCTACCTGACGATCAAGTTCCCCTGCGGTTAGAGCAGATCGCCGCCTTGGAATCGCGCGGTATCCCGACGCTGGTCGAGGCCCTGCATAGCGACCGCGAGATTGTCGCCGACGGGGCTCTGCTGCATCTCGAACGCCAGCTCGGCCAGTGGGAGTTGCTGTCGACCGCCGATTCGACGCCAGAAGTGGCTCGCCTCGCTGCCGAGTTGGCTGGACGAAGTGCGCAGCCGGGACCATATTCCGCTCGTGGCAATCGATTGTTGGCCACACGAATCCTGCTCTGGCCAGTACACCGCGAGCGGGCCAACGGCGAGCAACTGGTGGCGGACTGCGAGACCGTGTTGCGTGCGGCCTTACCGCGAAAGCCAATCGAAGGAGCTGACGACTCCCAACCGAATCGCCATTCCGAGACGGCACGCTCGGAGCTGCCACGCGTCGAAGTGTCCAGCGCACTTCCCGGTGGCAATCTGCCGGTGCAGTTAGTGTCGGCTCCCGCACTGGCTCCCCGTGAGGCCACCATAACCAGCCCCACAGCGTCCGAACCGCAGCCCTTTGTCTCGCCGGAGCCCCCGCGACTGCTCGACGAGCATGTGACCAATCAACACTTGGAGTCGAACTCGCCCAGCTACGGCGAGCCCACTCCCGCCGACCCACGCGACCGCTTGCAGTTGCGTCGCCAGTTGCCGCCCCCGACCACGACGGTGCCCTCGCGAGCCAGAGAGTCCTTGCACGATTTATCCGATTTGCAAGTCATGCGTTTGTTGGCCGACGAAGATCCCGGTGTGGCGCGGGATGCTGTCAACGAGCTTTATCGTCGCGGCTTTCAGACTCCTCACATTCAAATTGCGAAAGCCATGATGGACCCCGATATCGGAGTTCGGCTGCGTTTGGTCGATGGCTTGCCACAGCAGGCAGGCATCGACGCGCGGCCCTGGCTGCTTTGGCTCAGCCGTGACCCCGCACCGGCGGTGCGTCAAGCCGCGATAGCGGTGATTGCGACGAGCCGCGAACCGGCGCTGCTCGATCGGTTACGGGAAATGGCACGCGAGGAAACGGATGACCAAGTCTTGCGTGTGGTCCGTCAAGTGCTCAGGGATGACCGGCTACGGTGAGTTGAGGATGGACTGTTCGACCATGGTATTGAGGAAGATTCGTCGAATCGCATCGTAACCTCGATCATTCGGATCCTCGATATTGTCGTAGTACCAATAGTACGGATCTTCCCGCACGTACGTGGCTCTCCAGAACTGCCGACAGTGAGCGCCATGGCCCAGGAAGGTGGCATGTAGCGGAACGATATGCACATGGGGGCGTGAATTCGCACAAGCGACAATCACTTCGTTGTATTTTCCGTGGATGGCGAGACCATCAGGCCAATCGGGCAGGTAGACGCTCGGCGCATCGCCCACTCCATCCGTCGGGTCGTAAATGTCACCAAGATAAATCTCACATCCGCCCGGAAAGGCTGCTTCAATTGTGTCGAGCATCTCGCCCAAGCGAAGTTGGAATGCTTCAATCCAGGGTGTCGCCTGTTCAATCGTCGCCCCGTACATGGCGCACTCGCGCGGTGGAGATCTGCCGTAACTGTGGATCAAATCGTTCCCTCCGGTCGTCATCACCACCAACCCAAACTCGTCCTCCGCGTGTTCCTTTAGCCGCTCTTGGATCACATCAAGGTGATCCCGCGACGTGGTCCCGGAGATGGCAAGGTTCTCGAATGTTAGGTTGGGGAGCACGCAGGAAAGGCAGATTCCCTGCATGTCTGGATACTCATCAATCGGATTGGTCACCAGCCGGTTGAAGAACGTGTGAACTGGCGAGCGTGCTCCCAATCCCGCGGTGATACTATCCCCGATTCCCACCAAGCGAACCGATCGGTCTGTCCATGGCATGGCAAACGCTAAACGATTGACTGGGGGTCCGGCCGGCCCCTCGCCGATTGGCCGAGCCAAGAAGAAGTGATTGTAGAACAGTGCGAGTAACACCAACGCCACACCGAAGCTCCCGAGCGTTATCAGGCGTATGCGAGTTGTTGCCATGAAGCCGAAAGATCCGTGAGGCGGCACGCGGGAACTTCAAACGCTGATGGGCGTTCCCAAGACCTGTAAAAAACTTCGAATCCAAGCTGGGTGAGCGGGCCACGCGGGTGCGGTAACCAAGTTGCCATCGATGTGGGCATTGTCGAACCCTTCGCTGGCTGGCACAAACTGACCGCCTGCGGCCTCGACTTCCGGTTTAACGGCGGGATAAGCACTGCACGCCCTGCCTTGGAGAACTCCCGCCGTAGCGAGAATCTGAGGTCCGTGACAGATCGCGGCCAGCGGCTTTTTCGCCGTGGCGAAATGCTGCACGATTTCGATGACTCGGGGATCGAGCCGTAGGTATTCGGGTGCGCGACCACCGGGAATGACCAACCCCGCATACGTGCGTTCGTCAATGTCGCTGAACGATGCGTTAAGACGGAAGTTGTGTCCGCGTTTTTCGCTGTACGTTTGAGCCCCCTCAAAATCGTGAATGGCGGTCAACACCGTATCCCCGGCTTGCTTGCCCGGGCAGACGGCATGTACCTCGTGTCCGACCATCAGGAGCATCTGGAACGGGACCATGACCTCGTAGTCCTCAACATAGTCGCCTACCAACATCAGGATCTTCTGCCGCGCCATTGCCTTACCCTTTCCTTACTTTCCGTTGGGTGAACCCTACGAATTGCGAGTGTCGCGTTTCCCCAGGGAATGTCAATCCGCGTGAACCTGGCGAGCTGGATCTTTTCACCTGGACGAGAATCGTATACTTTAGACATAGGTGTGTGTGAAAATTCGCCAAACCAAGTAATTGAGGTGATACAGATGGCCGTCATGTTGACAGAGAAAGCGGCGAAGGAAGTCAACCGGGTTCGCGACGAACAGAAGTTTGAACCAGAAGTTTTTCTCCGCGTCGGCGCTGCCGCTGGGGGGTGCAGCGGCTACAGCTATCAGTTGGAGTTCGACAAGGCCTTCGATGCCTCACGTGATGACGAATACGAATATCACGGAGTGAAGGTGGTGGTCGATAAAAAGAGCGCCCTGCTGTTGGAGGGTACGACGATCGACTGGTACGAAGGGCTCGATCAACGCGGGTTTAAGTTCGATAATCCAAACGTGACGAAGAGCTGCGGATGTGGCAGTTCGTTCCAGGTCTAAGCGGCTCTCCGAAAAGGGGTCAGACCC
>JBGTHH010000177.1:0-4621 GCA_041746275.1 Pirellulaceae bacterium
CGGTCAGTTCGATGTAGACGACACGCCGATCCGCCGTGCAGCGTTGCCGCGCGACGAGTCCTTGATTTTCCAACCGATCCAAAAGTCCGGTCATGGCCGGAACAACCTGAACCATGCGGCTGGCAATCTCCAGGCAGGGCATCGGTTGCCCCTCGCCTCGGAGAATTCGCAGCACGTTGTACTGGGAGGACGTCAAACCAAATTCCCGAAACAGCCTGCCGAACCGATTCTGGAACTGATCGTTCGTCCGCAAGAGATTCAGGATCGCTTCCTGTTCCAGTGAATCGAACGGTCGTTTCTTCTTCAGTTCCTCTTGCAGCCGACTTTTCGACATAATTTCACTTCCTCCCACGTCAACAATATTACATATAAACTATCGTTGTGTCAACTAAAATATTCTAGGGAGGGGGCTCGACCGGTGAAAGCGATCTTTCTGAGACCTTAAGGAAACTCATATCTCTCGCCGGGCTATTGTCTGCGGTCGCGACATTGGATGGGTGTCCCCGGGCACGGCGCGACATCGGATGGGTGTCCCGGGCACGGTGTCTTCCCCGGGCACGGTGCATCCGTAACATGGCGGCAAGTTGTCGGGTACCGACGGAGTTACGAGGAGACTTTGGATACGCCCAGCGTCTGCTGACCTTGGCCGCCCGTGCCTGTTCCAGCGTTTTCGGTGGGCTTTTGCAAGTACGCCGGAAAATTGGCGTGACCGAAGAAATAGAGATTGGGTTTCGCGCCGGCTTCGTCGATCTGTTGTTGATAAGACTTGTCGCGTGGTGAAAACAGAGCGCCGGGGACATTCGACTGGCTGCTCGACCAGATCTTTTTGTCGCGATAAAGGAACTCGATCGTCGAGATATAGCGATCAATCTGGAACGACCCGGCGCTGAAGTAGGAGACCGTGTCCTTCTTCGGGCCCGTGGTGCTGGCCTTCACGCTGACTTCGGCGCTGGGAGACACTTTGCAGCCGATCTTTTCGATCTGCTTGGTCAACGCTTCGCGAACCTCGGCTTGATAGGGCGCGGGGACCGCCGAGACGTCGAGGCTCAACGACACGCCCTTCTTGACGATAAACAAGTCCGATTGGGCTTTCGCCTGCTCCAGCAGACGCAGCGCGTCGGGGTGCGGCATTTGCATCGGAATCACGGCGTTGGACACGATGAATATTGTGCCGTTTCGGCAAATGCCCGTACCGGCACCCGTGTATTGCCAGACCTTGATCCCGCTGGTCCACTCCACCAGATATTCCTTGGAGATCAAGACAAAATCTTCCGCCGGGAATTGCAGCCCATAGGCCAACGCCAAACCGGGGATGTTGCCTTCGAATAGGAGTTCGCCGGACTCCAAGTCCCAGATCATCAGTTTCTGCTGCGAGCTGGCGGCGAACCGTTTGCCGGAGGGACTAAATTCGCCTTTGACCCAGAAGTCCATTCCCGAGGCGGCTTTCTGACCCACGGGTTCCTGGGTCTCGATATTGATGAACGCCACTTTGTTGCCGCCCGCATAGCCGACATGGCGGCGGTCGGGACTGAGTGCGGGAATCGACGTGCGCGAGATGCGAAAGTGAAAATCCAATTTGCGCGTGGCAAAATCCCACACGGCGACAATACCCGGCTCGTTGCAGGTGATGAACTTGCCCTGGTTGGCAAAAGCGGAAAAACGCACGTGCCGCGAACCTTCGTCCGACTGGCTGTAGGGAATCCATTCATCCTGAACCGATACCTTGTTGCCCTGGGCGATCAGCGTCGTGAGCGTATGCTTCTTGTCGCGGCTGGAACTACCCATCGGTTCCGTCTTCTCGGCGACGATTTGCTCGCCGTCATCGTGCAGGGCGATCACGACGTAGCTGCCGTCGAGCGAGGCGTTGGCGAGCGTGCGACCCGACTCCAAATCGACCACGACAATTCGCGAAGTGGTCTTCGTATTTCGCGCGCGAGCCTCCAGTTTGTACGAAACGGCAGCGCGCTTGCCCGTGACGCTGACCGCGAAACCACTTTGGCCTTCGAAGAAGTCGATCTTGGCGGGCAACCCGGCAACCTTCGGCGCGAAATCGAGGCTGGGAAGCGAACTCGACGGAATCTCCCAGCGGTCGCCGGCAACCAAGGACACTTCGATCGCACCGTCCCAACTCGGCTGATGCACCTCTCCAGCAGGCAGTCGTATGGCGGCCGGTGCCGCTGGCGGACTGACGGTCTTAAACGGATCGTCGGCCTCCGACGACATGAGCGACTTGACCAATTGTTTATCGGGTTCGCTCAAACGAGCCAGCGGAATTTCGAGCCGTGTTCCATCCTTGCGTTTCAGCGCGACGACATCGCCCTTCGTTTCGACAAACTCGGCCTCGACCTTAAAACGGCCGGTAACGTCTGTCCAGGTACGCAGCTCCGCCGCCGGTAACGCGGCTGCTGCCGCGACGACAAACAGCCCGATGACGATCGATTGCCAGTGGCATCTGCTGATGCATTGAAACTTTCTCATCGTGTGGCCTCAAAAGGACAAGGAGATAAGAAGATTGGCTTTTGACTAAGTCACGACCCTTGGATCATGACGTCGCCGTCCCTCCTCGTCAAGAAACTCCCGCCCCTGCTCGTTCTTAATGAAGACTCGACCGGGGAGAGCTATCTTTCTGAGACCTTAAGAGGAAACCCATACCTCTCGTCAGGCAATTGTCTGCGGTCGCGACATTGGACGGGTGTCCTTGGGCACTTTTCCCCGGGCACTTGTGTTCCGCGGGCACTTGTTTGATCTGGCGCTGATGTGATTCCCATCTGCGACCAAGGAATGCTGTCCCAACCCTCAACTTTCCGCGAATTACGCTGGGATCGAACGGGATCCGGTCGAGGCCTGGCATCGATCTAAACTCGATGCGGGAGTTTGAGCGGGTTACATTCGCACCCAATTTGGTCTCCCTAGAACCAGAGTTCGCGAGGTTCGTAAACCATGGCGGGACTTGGCCTAAAAACGCACAGCGCCTACCTACCGAGATTTCGGCGGCAGGCGTTAACCGGCTTATTACGGATTCGTAAAAAAACAAAGAAGCACCAACTACGGCGGTTCCCCATCCATATTGACAATCAGTTGCTTAGCGTCGCTTTTGTGGTACGATTGGGGCATGAGGCATCTTCAGGGATACATCGAATCGCAGCTTGCCCGTGGGCGGGCCTTCTTCACCAAAGAATCCGCTTTGGCTGAGGTGGGGTTTTCACAGCAAGCCTTTCAGGCTGCCGTCGCAAGACAGAAGAAAAAAGGCGGGCTGCTTTCCCCTCGCCGGGGCTTTTACTTGATCCTTAGGCCAGAGGATCGGCAACTTGGCGCGCCTGATCCCTCGCGTTGGATCGATCCGTTGATGAAGTACCTTAAGATCGACTACCGAATTTCCTTGCTGAGTGCATCCGCCTATCATGGGTCGGCGCATCAAGCTGCGATGGTCTTTCAGGTCATTGCACCGCGACAGCTTCCCAGAATTGAAATCGCACGCCAAAAGGTAGAGTTTGTGTACCAGTCCTCTGGAGCGTTTGCGAAGTCGAACCGTCCTGAATGGCTCTTGCAACTGAAAACGGAGGCAGGTTTCGCTCAGGTCGCTGGCTTGGAATTGACGCTGCTGGACATCTGCCGCTATTTCCACCGGGCAGCGGGCATCGGTGGTGCTGCTCAAGCGGTTCATGACCTTGGCAAGAGCGCCGATCCCCGCATCCTGGCAAAGGCTGCGGGCGCGTATGAGAATTCTGCCGTCAGACGCCTTGGCTATCTTTTGGAAAGGTTCGGACATATCCGCCAAGCCAATTCGCTGCGGTCATTTGCTGAGAAAGCCAAATCCTTCAAGTCGCTCGATCCTGCGGTTAAACCAATCGTTGCCGAGCTCAGTGAATTGGAAGAGAAGAATCACGAGTGGAAACTCGTCATTAACGTGCCAGTGGAGATAGACTTTTGATACCCGTCGCTCACTTGCGGGAATGGTCCGCACATGCCCCCTGGCCCAATCTCCGTCAGGTGGAACAAGACCTACTCATCAGCCGTGCGCTATGCGACCTTTTCGGCAGCACGCAACTGCAAGGCAAGATTGCGTTTCGTGGCGGTACGGCCATTAACAAGTTACTGTTCAAGACTCCGCTGAGGTACTCGGAAGATATCGATCTGGTACAGACGAATCCTGAGCCAATCGGGCCGACCGTTGATGCGATAAGGGATGCTCTTGCGTGGCTTGGCAAATGCCATCGGGAACAAGTACTTCATTCCATGCACCTGATCTTCAAGTTCACGCCAGAAGAGGGCGGCGGCAAGCCCCTCAAGCTTAAGGTTGAGATCAATACTCGTGAACAACAGAATCTCCACGGCCTGAGAACCTACCCATTCGCGGTCGTCAGCGATTGGCACAAAGCGAGCGTCCAGATTGCGTCATTTGAGCCGGAGGAACTTTTTGGAACAAAACTGCGAGCACTGCTTCAGCGAAACAAGAACCGCGACCTGTTTGATCTGAATGAAGGGCTGCTTCAGCTTGGGCTTGACGGTGATCGGGTGATTGCCTGCTTCGACCATTATCTGGCGTTGGAGAATCGCCCGATCAGCCGAGCGAATGCGGAAGAGCGAATGTTAAAGAAACTGAACCACAGTCTCATTGAAG
>JBGTHH010000178.1:0-4126 GCA_041746275.1 Pirellulaceae bacterium
ACGGCGGTCGCTTCGCCCGTGCCGCAGAGCGATTCCGATAATTCGAGAATCGCTTGCGTCAGGCTCGAACGCGGGGCACCGTCGACCAACGGCACACCATTGTTGCGGACTTCGGCCATGACGCGATAGTCATTGGGAATCTGCTTGAAGATCTCGTGGCCGATCGTCTCCTGGGCCTTCTTCATGCTGATTTGGCCGTTCTCCAATCCAACTCGATTCACGACCACTCGGATCTTGTCGTGCATTCCCTCCATCTCGTCCAACGACATCAACAAACGCACTACATTCCGCAAACACGGAAGATCAAGCTGAGTGACCAACAGGATATGATCCGCCGCCTGCATGGCGACCAGATCCAGCTCGCTGTACCCCTTGGAGAGATCGAAGATCAGGTGCGAGAACGTGGCTTTTAACAGTCCGATCACGCGTTGTAGATCGTCGGGAGTGATCAACGAGGTGTCTTGCAACTGGATCGGTCGGGGCAGCAGGTATAACCCCGAAGAATGTTTGGTCAGCGATCGCTTGAGCAAATGGAAATCGAGTCGCGAGATATTCTGAGCGACATCGACCAACGTGTAGTCGGGGATCGTGTCGAGGAATACATCGGCATCGCCCAACGCCAGATCGAGGTCGATCAGCGCCACCGAGTTTTCGGGGCGTTGTGCCAAGGCGCAGCCGACATTCACCGCGATGCTCGTGGTGCCAACGCCGCCTGTCGCTCCCGCGATGGCCAACACGGTTGAGTTGCGCGAGCGGCCGTCCGACCCGAGATTGCTCTGACGCCCGATCCGCTGAATGGCGGTCACGAGATCTTCCATGCGCAGCGGCTGTGTCAGAAACTCTTTCGCACCGGACCGCATGGCGCGGAGGATCAGTTGCCCGTCGGTCGAGCCGCTGATCACGAGGATGCTGCATTCGGGCGATTGCTGCTTCAAGTCCGCGATCAATTCGAGAGCCTTCTCCGCATCGTGATCAATGGCGACCACACCGAGATCGGGATGCGTCTGATCCACGACATCGGCGAAGAATTCGTAACGCGAACATTCCGCTTCCAGCCAGACCATGTCCATGCCCAACAGCATGGACTTCAAGTTCTCGCGACTGGTGTCGTGCGGATCAACAATCGCTATGCGAAGGATATTGCTCATCTCATCTTTACCATGTAGGCCAAGGGTGTCGGACGATCGGTGAGGTCATAGGTATCCGTGGAAACGTGTTTCCATCCCTGTTCGTCAAGGCAGTGCATCCAAGCCCGAGGGACCAATCAGCGTGGGCTCGTTGTTGGCTCGACCACTTCCCCCTCGCGGTGGTTCCGCGAGCGGGTTCGTGCGATTCGGCGCGAAGTTGGATGGACCTCCTGCGGCAGGCACGATCATGCGATTCGACGCGCCCGCGGCACCGTAGCCCTGCGGGACATGGTAGGACGCGGGATCGACACCCGCGAGACAATTCGCGCAGCTCCCATCGGGACAGCACTTGGGAACTTCTAGGTAACCACGGTGGTATAAATCGACATCCCGCGGCGAGGTCGTGAGTTGTCCTGGCCCGCAAGGCGGAACTTCCTCGGGATTCAAGGCATCGACGAACTCGGGCGTGACCATAATCAGCAGTTCGATCTCGTTATTCCGCTCCTCGACACGGCGAAACGCGCCGCCCACCCAAGGCAAGTCCGCCAGCCAAGGGATGCCTCGGTTCTCGGTTTCGATTTGGGTCTGGATCAATCCCGCCAATGCAAGCGTCTGCCCAGCCTTCATCTCGACTCCCGTATCCACATAGCGCGTTCGCAGACCGGGTACATTTGTGCCCGCCAGCGAGACACCCAACGAGCGATCGATCGCGCTGACTTCGGGTCGGACCTCCAAGCGAATGTGACCGTTCCCTAAGACGATCGGCACAAAGTCCACCCTCGTACCAAATTCGCGATACTCGACCGAGATCATCCCCAAGGCTTGCGGCACGAGAATGGGGAACCGACCGCCTGAATTGAAACTCGCTGGCCGACCGCTAACGGTCACAAGCGTCGGTTCGGCCAAAACTTTCACCAGATTGTACTGTCGCATGGCATCGATGAATCCAAAGAACGCATTGGCGTCGTTGACGATGCCAAACGCGACGTTTTCGGCACCGGCGATCGGCGCGCCGCCAGCAACGGCGGCTCCGGCCAGTCCGGCCGTGTTCTGGACAATCGCGAAGTTCTCGGTGAACAATGCCCAATCAAAACCAAGTCGACGCAGTTTCGTGCGCGAGACTTCCATGACCTTGACGTGCAACAGGATCTGTTGAACCCCGCCAATGGTGATGTTGTTGATCACCGTGGGATAATAATCCTCGGCCATGCGAATAATGCGACTGACCATTTCGGCTTGCGGCACAAAGCCCGAGATGACCACGCTGGCGGCCAACGGACGCACGCGCAGGGAGGCATCCGGGAACTCGGTCATGAGCAGGTTTTCGAGTTCGCGGGCGTCACCATAGACCAACACGTCGATCGTGTGTTCCCCTTCGCTTTCATCCCACACGGTGAGTGTCGTGAAGCCAGCTTTCAACGCGGATAACTGCACCTGATTGGGAGAGATTGGTTGGGCGCGGACGACACCCTGATTTTCGACCAGCAGGCGGGGGACCTTGTGTTCCGTCGTTAGGATCCGACTGGTGTTGACAATCATCTCCAACCGTTCGACCGTGGAGCTGACTTTGAAGTGGACCGGTTGTCGTCCCACGACTTGTGCATTTGTGGGCCGGGTGAGCCCAACACATATCACGAGCGAGAGAATCGCTCCCAAGGCAGTGGTCGCGGTAACACGTGCTTTCAACATAGCTATTGCTTCCTTGCTTTTAACGCAAAACTACCATCCTTGGTACAGCGTCGCGGGCTACTCGATTCGATCGGCCGTGTCGTCTTCGGACTCCGTCTCCACTTGCTTGAGGATTTCCTCCAATCGCCCGGCTCGCGGCGGGGAACTCACCTCGCGGTCGGGCTCCTGGGTCGGCAGAGTTACGGTCACTGGCGGAAGGGTCCGAGGCGTGTTCGGCAGGGGCGTAAACGGAACGCCTTCCACCGGTAACTCACTTTCGTCCGACCAATGAAACTCTTGTGATCCATTCGATCCTAAGATGATCATTCTCCACTTCGGTTCGTCATTGCCAGGTAGACTGACCGGCACCGGCATGGCATCGAGGGGCTGCGCGAAATTCTGGGTCCCACTTGAGAAAACATCTCCCTGGTCGGCCAACTGTTTCTCGTTGGCCGATTCCCCATCGTTACCCAGTAGTGAACGCACGGTCTCGCCAGCATCCATCTTGTTTTCGAGATCGTCATCGGGACGCCGCAAGGTGAGAAACAATCGGCCTAACTCCGAGGCCAACATGACCGATTCCGCTTGTCGAGGCTTCAGCAGCAATGACACCGTGCTTAGATTACGAGCGCGACCTTCCTCGTCAACGCCGCGTTCGGTCGTGCCATCCACGCTGAAGACATTCACATCGTGCAGGATGGTGCGCGTGCCCGTTTCCGGAACTTCACTGCTCTTGCGCAACAGCACCAAGACATCGACACGATCACCAGGTTGGATCAAGCCTCCGCCCGCGGTTTCGACCGAAACCTTCACGGAGACCACGCGATAGCCTTTGGGAATCGTGACGGTGGGACTGTTCTTGTTGGAATCCATCAGTTTGGCGGCCAGGATTGGTTCGCCAGAATACATGCGCGTCCGTGGGTACTTGCCTTCGACGGCAGCCAAATCGAGGACCGCTCCTTCGGGAACTCGATCCTTGGGCCACTCCTCTAGGCGAACCGTTTGTGCGTTGAGCTTCTCGCCGATGTTAATGTCGGTCATCGCGACCAGGATCTTGGCCGTTTCCATGTGCGTCACGGGACCGCCCGCGGTTTCCATGTATTGACTAACGCCAATCGACGCAGCAAGACCGCACCCCACGGCGATGACAAACAAGACCAGTGTTTTCGGCCGCATCAGTTTTCTCCCTCCGCCGTATGGCTACGCATCACATGACTCTCGCGCACAACGCGCTGGGGGGTGTTTGCTACCGTGTGGGTTGGTCGCGTCTTTGTCACGGATAACCAAAGCGTGAACATTCCACACCGGAGCTGAGCGATGAGTAACCACGG